>JALEPA010000087.1 GCA_022766515.1 Lachnospiraceae bacterium
GAGGCGACCGGAAAGATCCGTTCGTGGGAAGAGAACGGGTGGCAGACACTGCCGATCATTGCGATGACGGCACATGTATTCGAGGAAGATATTCAGTATGCTATGCAGGCAGGAATGAATGGTCATGTTGCCAAGCCGATCGAAAAAAGTGCGCTGCTGCAGGAACTGCAAAGAGTGTTATCGTAATGGGAGCAAAATGTGGATTTTGCCCTTTAAAAGGAATTGAAAGATATTTCCAGAAGTAGTAAAATTATTCGTAAAAACGATATAAAAAGATACGAGGAGATAGCGAATGTTATATATAATGAGACATGGGATGACAGATTGGAACAAGGAGCATCGTCTGCAGGGGCGCACAGACATTCCGTTGAATGATGAGGGCCGTAAAATGGCAGAAAAAGCGAGAGAACTTTATCGTGAGGTTCCGTTAGATATCTGTTATTGTTCACCTTTGGTTCGGGCGAAGGAGACTGCACAGATCGTGCTGCAGGACAGAGATATTCCGATCCTGTTTGATGATCGGCTGCGTGAGATGAGTTTTGGCATATACGAGGGCGTGAAGGACAGTTTCCTGATGCCTGACTGTCCGACAAATGTCTTGTTTCGGGATCCGGCATCTTATCGTGGCGTGGAAGGCGGCGAGACGATGGAGCAGCTGTATGAACGGACAGGGGAGTTTTTGCAGCAGGTGATCATGCCACAGGTCGCAGTGGGAAAAGATATTTTGATCGTGGGACATGGTGCGATGAATTCCAGCATATTGTGTCAGGTGAAACATATACCGGTAGAACATTTTTGGGATGCAGGCATTGAGAAATGCAAACTGATGAAGCTGTTATAAAAGGAGAACAAAAAATCAGATGAATAAGACGAAAATCCATTGAGAAAGTTGCTATGCAAATTCAGATCGGACAAGAGCAGAATGTCTCGGACAGACGGCTCCTATGTGTATGAAATGGAACAGAAAAGTGTAAACTGAGATTAAGTGCGTCTTAGCGACGGGAGCAGAAGATTAGTGAAAAGAAAGGATGAGGATTATGTGCACAGCTATTGCCTATCAAACAAAAGATTTTTATTTCGGACGAACTTTGGACTATGAGAGTTCTTATGGAGAGGAGATCGTGGTCACACCAAGAAAATATACATTTTCCTTTCTGCAGGGAGAAGTGCAGGAGCAGGGGTACGCGATGATCGGTATGGCTCATGTTGTGGAAGATTATCCTTTGTATTATGAGGCAGTCAACGAAAAAGGACTTGGTATGGCAGGACTTAATTTTGTGGGGAATGCGGCATACGGACGATCAGTTGATGGAAAGACAAATGTTGCAACTTATGAGTTTATTCCCTGGGTACTTCGCAGTTGCCAGACGGTCGAAGAGGTCAAGGACAAGCTTGCTGATCTGAATCTGGTCGGAGAGAGCTTTCGCGGAATGTTTCCGGCAGCGTCTCTTCATTGGCTGATCGCAGATGCTACGGGTTCGATCACAGTGGAGATGGTGGCTGACGGACTGCATGTGTATGACAATCCGGTCGGTGTACTGACAAACAATCCGCCTTTTGAACAGCAAATGTTTTTGCTGAATCAATATATGTACTTGTCGTCGAAACAGCCGGAAAATCGCTTTGCCTCCGGTCTGCAGTTGGATGCTTATAGCAGGGGCATGGGAGCTATTGGTCTTCCGGGAGATTTATCTTCGACATCGCGTTTCGCCAGAGCGGCATTTACCAAAATGAACTCGATTGCCAAAGAGACGGAAGCTGACAGCGTCGGTCAATTTTTCCACATTATGGATGCGGTATCTCAGCAGAAAGGATGCTGTGAGGTAAAAGAGGGGGAGTACGAATATACGATCTACACTTCCTGCTGTAACGCGACCAAGGGAATCTATTATTATACGACCTATGAAAACCGCCAGATCACTGCCGTAGTCATGCAGCCGGAAATGCTCGATCAGAGCCGACTTTTCCGTTATCCGATGCTGCGGGAAGAGAGAATTTGTATCCAAAATGAAACAAATGTGACAAAATTGTGATACTTCCTATGATTATTGTGTAATTGCAGGAAAGAGGTTGTATTCATGGGTTGAATACTATATAATGAGCCTCAGAGAAAGCCAAGCGGCTGCGAAGCAGACATTTGGTTTTCTGGGCTCATTAACGAGCAAATGACGCTTGCAAGGCAAGTTTTTGACTTTTTAACGAGCAAATATAAAATGGCACATAGCAAAGGAGCACTTCTATGGTAAACGAAGAAAAAGTCTGCAAGATGACAAAACTGGCGTTAGACGAAAGTAAGTACCTCAAAGAAGACATTGAGCATGGCGGCTTTTACCGTTCGGATTATGTGCGTTCTCATACAATGAAAGTCTTGTGTTCCTACAGTCTTTCTTTTTTGTTGGTCTGTTCTTTGGTGTGCCTGTATCATTTGGAATATTTGTTCGTCAATGTTGTTAAGCTGAATTTTCGCGGACTTGCCGTTGTCGTAGGGGGAATCTATGTGGGATTATTTGTTGTGATCCTATTGGCAAGTATGCTTTATTATTCCGCTAAATACACGGAGAGTCGGAAAAAACTGCGAGGTTATCTGACAAGACTGCGTGAACTGGAAGAGTGGAATGGACAGAATAATGAGAGGGGGACAACATGACTGGATTATTGGTATTTCGAGAATATATACAAAAACTGTATCGCAATCATGATACCGTATTTCGCCTGTTGTTTCGCTTCGTGATCGGTTTTCTCACCTTTTTCAGCATCAACCGGATGCTGGGGTATCAGACGGTATTAACACCGCTGCCGGTCAGTGTAGTGATGGGTGCATTTTCTATGTTATTTTCCGTCGAAGTGCTGCTGTTTTTTGCGGCAGCTTTTGTTGTGATACACATTTTTAATGTTTCTACGGTGCTGGCGGTTTCTGTGGCAATCATTTTATTGATCGTGTATTTGCTGTATATACAGTTTGCGCCAAAGTATGGATATGTGATCTTGTTAGTTACGGTAGCGTATTCGCTGGGATTGTCCAGTGGCGTACCGGTGTTGCTCGGACTGATCGCAGAGCCGGTGATCTTGTTACCGGGAGTGATCGGAGTAGGATTGTATTATTTCTTGAACACTCTGCTGTCCGTAGTGGCATCCTCTACCGATGATACTTTGAATCTGTTTCAACTGTTGGTAGATCAATTTTTAGGAGATACAGAAATGATCACACAGGTGGTGATCTTGTTGTGTGTAACCGTGTTGGTATATGCGATCCGCAATCTAAAGGTCAATTACAGCTTTGAGAGTGCGATCGCGATCGGGTTTGTATGTTACACGATCCTATGTCTGTTGGCAAATTATTACCAACTGATGCGAATTCCGATGGGAATGTTTTTGGTGAAAACGCTCATTGCTTTTGTGATCGTCTCGGTGATCCAGATTTTCCGCTTATCTCTCAACTATGCGGGAGTGGAAAATCTGCAGTTTGAAGACGAGGAGTATTATTATTATGTAAGAGCTGTTCCTAAAAACAGTATTGCCACACGCGATAAGAGCGTGAAGCGTTTTAATGCCCATCTGTTTTCGGACAGGGTGACCTATTTGAAAGAAGATGAGCTTCAAAAAGTGCAAGAGGCAATTACGGGAGAGGGAGAAGAAAAGGAGGATTCATGGAGCAAATAGTCACAGCAATAAAAGGATATGCATATGGTTTGTCTCTTCCAAGAATATCAGTGGTAGATATTTTAGAGATCATCATCATTGCATTTGTTATATATCATGTTACTTTTTGGGTAAAGAGAACAAGGGCATGGACTTTGGTAAAAGGTGTTCTGGTGCTGCTAAGTGCCTATATCGTTGCTTATATTTTAGATATGAGCGTTATCTTATGGGTATTTAATAAAACGATCGGTCTTGGAATTACTGCGTTATTGATCGTATTTCAGCCGGAACTTCGCAAAGCCTTGGAAGAGCTTGGTCAGAAAAAGATCGTCAGCTCGATCCTGCCATTTGATGAAAATAAGGATAAAAATATTCGATTTACGGATCGAACAGTCAATGAACTGGTTCGTGCGACGACAGAACTTGCCAAAGCTAAGACCGGAGCATTGATCATCATGGAGAAAGACATCGTATTGACGGAGTATGAGAGAACCGGAATCACGATTGATTCTGCGATCAGCAGTCAGCTCTTGATCAATATTTTTGAACATAACACGCCGTTGCATGATGGCGCCGTGATCGTCAGAGGAGATCGTATTGTAGCGGCAACTTGTTATTTACCGCTGTCTGACAATATGGGATTGTCCAAAGATCTGGGAACCAGACACCGTGCAGGTGTGGGGATCAGTGAGGTTAGCGACAGCCTGACCGTGATCGTGTCCGAAGAAACCGGAATGATCTCGGTTGCATTGGGCGGTAAGCTGATGCGAAATATTGACGGAGATTTATTGAGAAAAAAACTCAATGATTTTCAGGGTAAACCCTCAGAAGAGAAAACGAAAAAGCGTTTTTGGCGAAGAAAAGGAGGGGATGAGGCTTGATGGAACGAAAAAACTTTTTGCATGATGTCATACTGCATAATTTTGGCATCAAGATCTTGTCGCTGTTAGGTGCGGTATTGGTGTGGATGATCATTATCAATATTGATGATCCGTATAAGACGAAAACTTTTCAGGTGAAGGTTGAGACGATCAATGAGCAGGCGCTGCAGTCGGTCAACAAGGTCTACGAGATCACATCCGGCGATATTGCCAGCGTAAAAGTAGGAGGCAAGCGCAGTGTGATCGACAGACTGGATGCAACCGATATCAGAGCGACCGCAGACCTTGCAAATCTTTCATCGGTCAATGCGGTTGCCATTGAGCCTTCTTTGCGAAAGAAGGTATCTTCTCCGGTTACCTTGGAGTGTACACAGGTGTTGAAGGTTGCATTGGAAGATATGGCGACAAAGCAGATCAAAGTCACTGTTTTGACACAGGGAAGCCCGGCAGAGGGTTATTCGATCAGCAGTTCGACCGCTAAGCCGAATATGGTACAGGTGACAGGCGGCAAGTCGATCATTAAGCGGATCGAGACGGTAAAAGTAACGGTCAATACCGAAGGCGTAAGTGAAGACTTTACCAGCAGACTGGAGCCGGTTGCCTATGATGCGAACGATGAAGTCGTACAGGCAGACACCCTTCGCTTTAGTGAATCGAAGATCAAGGTGAAGGTAAAGGTGCTGGAAAATAAAACAATCCCGGTCAAAGTAAATGTGACGGGAACACCGGCAGCGGGATATGAATATGTGGAGACGGAATGTCTGCCACAGGAGATTGAGATTGCCGGAAGTGAGAAAAAGATGGAATCCGTGTCCGAACTGACGATAGATATGGATATCAATGGATTGACCAGTGATTCCAGTCAGTTAGAAAAGACGGTAGATGTGAGCACACTGCTTCCGGAAGGCATTACGGTATCGGAAGAGTATGAAACAATTTCGGTCAAAGTGACGATCGAAGCACTGGAGGAGCGGTCGTTGCAGGTCAAAGCAGGAGATATATCGTTCCGTAATCTGGGCAGCGGACTGATCGCAGAAATCCTTGATCCGGAGAAAATGCTTACTTTGACTGTCAGTGGAAGAAAATCTTTGTTAGATGCATTACCGGATACGGCACTCAAGGCATATGTAGATTGTAGCGGCCTGAAGACGGGAAATCATCGCGTGGCGGTGCAGATGGATCTGGGAGATACCTGCAAATTGTCGCAAGGAGCGTCCATTCGGATCTTAATCTCGAAAGAGAAGGATGTCACAGCGAAGAAAGACGAATCGGTGAATCCGACAGAGGTTCCAACGAGCAGTCCGGTCAGCACGCCAACGGCGGCTCCGACACAAGAACCGACTGCCGCACCGGAAGAAACGAATGATCCGGAACAATAAGAGCAAAGCAATAAGAGCATATCAAAAAAACAGGTCATATTTACATGACCTGTTTTTTGATATAAATATATTTTTATTCCTAGTTTCCGGCGTTTTTCTTTGCACGGAATCGCTGTGTTGGATCTAAGATCTTCTTACGGATACGGAGATTTTCCGGTGTGATCTCTAACAGCTCGTCGGTATCGATGAATTCCAACGCTTCTTCCAGACTGAGAACCTTAGGTGGTGTTAATTTTAATGCATCGTCAGCACTGGAAGATCGAGTGTTTGTTAAATGTTTGGTCTTGCAGACATTTAATTCAATATCTTCAGCTTTTCCGTTCTGACCGATGATCATACCACCGTAAACCTTTTCACCGGGACCTACGAATAAAGTTCCGCGCTCCTGTGCATTAAACAATCCATAGGCAACTGTCTCACCGGATTCAAAGGCGATCAAAGAGCCCTGCTTGCGGTAAGCGATGTCTCCCTTATAAGGACCATATTCTTCAAATACTGTATTAAGAATACCATTTCCCTTCGTATCGGTCATAAACTCACCACGATAGCCGATCAGACCTCTGGAAGGGATCAGAAATTCCAGACGGGTAAATCCACCACCGATGGATCCCATACCCTGTAACTCACCTTTACGATTGCTCAGCTTTTCAATAACGCTTCCTGCAAATTCTTCCGGTACATCAATATAGGCACGCTCCATTGGCTCAAGCTTTTTGCCTCGTTCATCTGTTTTATATAACACTTCTGCCTTGCTGACTGCAAATTCATAGCCTTCACGACGCATATTCTCGATCAAAACAGACAAATGCAGCTCACCACGACCGGACACTTTGAAGCTGTCCATGTTCTCTGTATCTTCGACACGAAGGCTGACATCTGAATTTAATTCGCTGAACAGACGATCGCGCAGATGGCGGGAGGTGACGAACTTACCTTCCTGACCGGCAAGCGGACTGTCATTGACCAAAAAGTGCATAGCGATCGTTGGCTCAGAAATTTTCTGGAAAGGAATTGGCTGTGGATTTTCCGGTGAGCAGAGGGTATCACCGATATGAATGTCTGTGACACCGGAAATTGCTACGATCGAACCAACAGTAGCTTCAGGAACTTCTACTTTTTGCAGTCCGTCAAACTCGTAAAGTTTGGTAATGCGGACTTTTTGCATCTTATCAGCGTCATGTGCATTGACAATGACCACATCCTGTCCCACTTTTACCACACCGTTATCGACTTTACCGATACCGATACGGCCGACATATTCGTTGTAGTCGATCGTACTGATCAATACTTGTGTTCCGGCATCCGGGTCACCTTCCGGTGCAGGAATGTAGTCTAAGATCGTTTCAAAAAGAGGAACCATATCTGTTCCGGGCTCTTCTGCGCTATAGGAAGCAACACCGTTGCGGGCAGAAGCGAAGATGAATGGGCAGTCTAACTGTTCCTCATTAGCATCCAGATCGATGAAAAGCTCTAATACTTCATCGACAACCTCGTTTGGACGCGCTTCCGGACGGTCGATCTTATTGATGCAGACAATAACAGGAAGCTCTAATTCTAAAGCTTTCTTTAATACAAATTTTGTTTGTGGCATGGCACCTTCAAAGGCATCAACGACCAGTACAACACCGTTTACCATTTTAAGAACACGCTCGACCTCGCCACCAAAGTCTGCGTGACCCGGTGTATCGATAATGTTGATCTTTGTATCTTTATAAGTAATTGCCGTGTTTTTGGACAGGATGGTAATACCACGCTCACGCTCAATATCACCGGAGTCCATTACACGCTCTGCAACTTCCTGGTTATCGCGGAACACACCGCTCTGTTTTAATAATTCATCTACCAGTGTAGTTTTACCATGATCTACATGGGCGATGATCGCAATATTTCGGATATCTTCTCGTATCATGTTCAGCCTCCATTTAATTATGCTAATCCTTACTATCAAGTATAAGGTAAAGTTGAAGCTCAAAATTACCCACAATGCATTAGTATACTATATTCCTGGGATTATACAAGGGAAAAAACGCACAAAAAAATCGGAAATTGTCGAAAGATGCTGGGCAATATAGTAAAAGGAAAGGTCTAGATAGAGGGAAATGCGAATATATTTTTAATAACTAAAAAATACAAGCGGAGCCAAAAAGGCTTCCAGACACTTCCGGAAAATACAAACTGGTACGGAAGAGGTCTGCAAGAAGGAGGATATGAAATATGTTGGATAAAGTATTCACAAACAACCAGGTAACGATTGCAGGAGAGGTCGTCAGCGAATTTGTCTTTAGTCATGAAGTGTACGGTGAACATTTCTATGTCGTAAACATCGCCGTATGTCGACTTAGCAATTCGTATGATGTGATCCCGGTTATGATCTCGGAGAGACTGATGGATGTGACAGCAGATTATCAGGGGATGATCCTGCAGGTGTCCGGTCAGTTCCGTTCCTATAACCGCCATGAGGAAAACAAAAACAGACTGGTATTATCTGTTTTTGCAAGAGAGGCATCCTTGGTGGAAGTTGAGGAAGAAGATCAGAATCCCAATTATATTTTTCTGGATGGCTATGTCTGTAAACATCCGATCTACCGCAAGACCCCACTCGGAAGAGAGATTGCAGATGTGCTCTTAGCGGTTAACAGACCTTATGGAAAGTCAGATTACATCCCATGCATCTGCTGGGGAAGAAACGCAAGATTTGCAGATAAGTTTGAAGTTGGTTCTCATATTCAGATCTGGGGCAGGATCCAGAGCCGTGAATATCAGAAGAAGATTTCCGAGGAAGAGTATGAGAAGCGTGTGGCATATGAGGTGTCTGTTAGCAAGTTAGAGTATATTCCGGAGGAGAGCCTTAGTTAAATAGAAAAAGTAGATTTTTGTCATAGAATGTGATAGAATGGCTAGAGTTGACAAGTCGGTTAATTGTTGCTCTAGCCTTTTCGTTTGTTTAATAGGAGCAGGGTGAATGTTATGGGACCTTTATCCTGAACCGTAACAAGAAGATATGGTTGCAAACAGCATTTAAGACAAGAGCAGGAGGTTTTACATGAGTCAGAGGATCGTACAAGTGTATTATGGAACGGGAAAGGGAAAGACATCCGCTGCTGTGGGACAGTGTATTCGTGCGGCAGGTGTAGGCCAGTCCGTGATCATCATCCAGTTTTTGAAGGGAAACGATGCAGAGGAGTTCAGTTTCTTGAAACGACTGGAGCCGGATATCAAATTATTCCGTTTTGAAAAAGAAGAAGAATCTTATGATAAGCTGTTGGATTCCAAAAAGAAAGAGGAGCGGCAGAACATTCTCAATGGATTTAACTTTGCTAAGAAAGTGATCGATACCGGAGAGTGTGATGTCTTGGTTCTTGATGAAGTTTTGGGGTTGATCGACCTGGAGATCGTATCCGTAGAAGATATTATTTCCTTGATCACGCTGCAAGACGATTTTTCCAAGATCGTGCTTACCGGGCGAAATCTTCCGGCAGAACTAGAGCCATATGTCGACATTGTGTCGAAGATCGATCTGGAGAAAGACATCACAGAGTAAAGATGAAATTTCTTTAGAGTGACTTGCTATTTTGTAGAATAGGAAATTGCTCATAGCGTAGCGATATGTAGAGCAAAACGCTGGTTTTGCTCTTTTTGTGGAATAGGAAATTGCTCATATCGCTAGGGAAAACACAGACACACATTTCGGGCAAGAGCAATAAGATAGTTACAAAGGAAAAAAATTCAGTAGTTGATAAGGGAGGGGTGCGGCGTGACAAACCGTACAACGATTTTTACCGGATCCGGTGTGGCATTGATTACGCCTATGCATGCGGACGGCAGTATCAATTATCAAGAGATGGAGAGGATCGTTGCAAAACAGATCCGATCCGGTACAGATGCGATCATTGTATGTGGCACGACAGGGGAATCTGCGACCATGACGGAGAAGGAGCATTTGGAGATGATCGAAGCCTGTGTGGCTATGGCGCACGGTGCGGTTCCGGTCATTGCAGGAACAGGTGCTAATGCGACGGCGAAGGCAATACGATTGTCCAAAGCGGCACAAAAAGCAGGGGCAGATGGGCTGTTGGTCGTATCTCCCTATTACAATAAAGCGACACAAAAGGGATTGAAACAGCATTTTACTCAGGTAGCTATGTCGGTAGATCTTCCGATCTTACTTTATAACATTCCGGGGCGGACCGGGGTGAACATTGCTCCGCAAACGATCGCTTCTCTTGTAAAAGAGGTCGATCAGATCGTCGGGGTTAAGGAAGCATCGGGTGATATTTCACAGGTAGCACAGATCTTACAGCTTTGTGACGGTGAGATCGATGTGTATTCGGGAAATGATGATCAGATCGTACCGATTACGGCATTGGGAGGTAAAGGAGTGATCTCCGTGTTAGCGCATGTTGCGCCAAAAGAGACACATGATATGGTATGGGAAGTGATGCATGGGGATGTCAAAAAGGCAGCTGCCCTGCAGCTAAAGTATCTTCCTTTGATCAAGGCGCTCTTTTGTGAAGTGAATCCGATTCCGGTAAAGGCTGCGATGTGTATGCTTGGGTATGATACAAAGACGCTTCGTATGCCATTGACAGAATTGGAACCTTGCCATAAAGAAGAATTACAAAAGGCAATGAGGGAAGCGGGGATCATTCCGGTAACGGAGTGACCGTTTGCTAAGAGAAACAAAAAAGAGAATGACAGCATGCGTCGATAAGGCATCGCGTAAATGACAGCATATGCTTGATGGAGCGCAGTGCGGGTACGCATGCTGTTAAAATTATAGAAGAAAAAGCATAGAAAGGACATGGTGAAAAAATATGACAAAAGTTATTATGCTTGGATGCAATGGAAGAATGGGACAAATGATCACGGAGATGATCAGTCAGGATGATGAATGTCAGATCGTTGCCGGAGTTGATATTTTCACAGAAAAAGAAAATTCCTATCCGGTGTTTGCAAAAATTGAGGATTGCCAGATAGATGCAGATGCAATTATTGATTTCTCTTCTGCAAATGAATTTGAGAAACGCATGGATTATGCTGTAGAAAAGCAGATCCCAATTATTGTATGTTCTACCGGGTTATCCGAGGAACAGCTTGCTTATATGAAGAAAGCAAGCGAGAAAGTTGCGGTGTTAAAATCAGCCAATATGTCATTGGGTGTGAACCTGCTTTTGAAATTGGTAAAAGAGGCAGCACAGAAGCTGGCAGCGGATGGATTTGATGTCGAGATCGTAGAAAAACATCACAATCAGAAACTGGATGCTCCATCCGGTACAGCACTCGCATTGGCTGATTCGATCAATGAGGCAATGGATGGTCAGTATGAATATGTCTTTGACAGATCACAGGTTCGTCAGAAGAGAGGTAAGAAAGAGCTGGGCATTTCTGCGGTGCGTGGCGGTACGATCGTAGGAGAACATGATGTCATCTTTGCGGGTACAGATGAAGTGGTTACTTTTTCTCATACGGCATATTCCAGAGCTGTATTTGCTAAGGGATCTATTACGGCAGCGAAATATATCAAAGGAAAGCCAGCCGGAATGTATGATATGTCAGATGTGTTGATGTAGAGATTCGATAGGAGGATTGGTATCGTATGACAGGTGCATCAGAGATGACAAGTGTATCAGAGAAACAATTGGTATTACACAGTTTGTTATCCGGGTTGGATATTTTAGTGATCATCATTCTTGCTGTTGCGATCATTTCCGGTCTGACGGCTGGTCTTGTCCTAAAAGTGGGACAAGTTGCAGCGGTACTTGCGGCATATGTGCTGGCAAATCTGTTTGCTTCGCAGGCGGGAGTGGCAAAAGAGATCGTGTTCATCATCGCGTTTGCTGTATTATCTATGGTGTTTCGCTATGTGGTCTTGATCTTGAAATTGGTCGATAAAATACCGGTGATCGGGACTTTGGACAAGATCGGTGGTGCGATACTCAGTTTTGTCGTAGCATTTATTGTTGTGTATTTTGCTGTGAATTTATTGTTTCATGGTGTCCCACAAAGTATACTGGATAGCTGGGGATGGACGAAAGAAGCGGTGCGAAAGACGATGTTTATCAGCGCATTGCTGCAATAAAGGATGCAGAGGTGGCAGAGAGTGAATAAGATTAATTATCAACTGCAATTAGATGCGATCATTACAGACAACCAAAAAGCCGGACGAGTACCGACTTTACTCATGCATAGCTGTTGTGCGCCTTGCAGCAGCTACTGCCTGCAATATCTCGCAGAGTATTTTCATATTACGATCTTGTACTACAATCCGAATATTTCTCCAAAGGAAGAGTACGAGAAGCGTGTCGCAGAGCAAAAGAGACTGCTTCGGGAACTTCCGGTCAAGTATGAGGTTTCTTTTTTGGAGGGAACTTATGATCCGGATCGTTTTTTCGAGATGGCAAAAGGATTAGAGGATGTTCCGGAAGGTGGAGAACGCTGTTTTCGCTGTTATGAGATGCGGCAGAGAGAGGCGGCTGTGTATGCAAAAGAAGGCGGATTTGATTATTTCACTACAACGCTTTCGGTCAGCCCTCATAAAAATGCACAAAAATTAAATGAGATCGGTTTGGCATTGGAACAGGAGTATGGAGTCCGTTATCTGGTGTCTGACTTCAAGAAGAAAGGCGGTTATCTGCGCTCGATCGAACTGT
>JALEPA010000096.1 GCA_022766515.1 Lachnospiraceae bacterium
CGAAGATCGCGAAGGAGCTTACCACCGTTTGCATGTGGGTTAGATCCGATACGCTTGTCGCCTGTTGGTGCAAGAGCTTTCAACTCAGGAATCAATTTACCATCCTCATCGAACAACTCTTCCGGATGATAGCTTAATAACCACTCTTTTAACATATCCAAATGCTCTGGCTTATCCATCATGATAGGTACCTGGTGAGCACGGAAAGAACCTTCGATCTGAGCTCCGTCTACTACCTTAGGACCGGTCCATCCCTTTGGAGTACGAAGAACGATCATAGGCCACTTAGGTCTTGTTGTATCGTGATTCTCTCTTGCGTTTTTCTGGATCGCTTTGATCTCATCCATAACCGTATCAAGAGCTTCTGCCATCTTCTTATGCATATCCATTGGCTCATCGCCTTCAACGAAGTATGGCTTCCATCCGCATCCATCAAAGAAGTGCTCCAGCTCTTCCTGAGAAATACGAGCAAGTACGGTTGGGTTGCTGATCTTATATCCGTTCAAATGAAGGATAGGAAGGACAGCACCGTCTGTCTCTGGGTTTAAGAATTTGTTACACTGCCAAGAAGTAGCAAGTGGTCCGGTCTCTGACTCGCCATCACCAACGATACAGGTAGCGATCAGATCAGGGTTGTCGAATACAGCACCGAAAGAGTGAGCCAATGAGTAACCAAGCTCACCACCCTCGTTAATAGAACCTGGAGTCTCAGCAGCTACATGGCTGGAGATTCCGCCTGGGAAAGAGAACTGCTTACACAGTTTTTTCAATCCATCCATATCCTCACCAATGTTAGGATATACTTCACTGTAAGTTCCCTCTAAGTAAGTATTAGCTACGAAGAAGTTTCCGCCATGACCAGGACCTGAGATCAAGATCATGTCCTGATCGTATTTCTTGATTACACGGTTTAAGTGAACATATACGAAGTTCTGTCCCGGAACGGTTCCCCAATGTCCAACGATTTTCTTCTTTACATGATCCATTGTCAATGGTTCACGAAGAAGAGGGTTATCTAATAAGTACAACTGAGCTGCACCTAAATAGTTTGTAGCACGCCAGTAAGCGTCCATTTTCTTCAGATATTCATCTGTGATAGGCTGCTTTTCAACAACATTTGTGTCTGCCATTATGCCTTTCCTCCTTTGGTTTTCTTTTTCTTCTTTTGAAATTATCACAAAATTTCAGTGTTAATCATATAACAACTGCGGTCAGAAATCAAATGTTGTATTTAGAAATTGTCGTAGAAATAAACGAGAAAAAAGCATTTTTTTGGTGCAAAATATATAAAAAAGCCATTTTCATAGGAAAAGAAACACCAAAACCTGGAAAAAAGCAGTGCAAAATTCACAAAAATGCACAACAAATCCTGTAAAAATCTTATATTTTGAGTCACAATGCCAAATGTCAATTTATAGGAAGGAATGTGCGGATATGGTTGTAATTCTACCCCAAAATGGATAAAATAGAGAAGAAATAGAGAAGATAGAGTATTTCCTATATAAAAAGGAAAGAATAGAGAAGAAAAAGCATATGGAAGGAGACTGGTTCGTCTTTGAAGAGAAGTATGCGGAAATGAGGATATATGAGTAAAACGCAGGATAAAGGAACAGAGTGTTGCGAGACAGTAGAGATCCATGAGGAACTTTTGCGGATCGTAGCGGAGAAGATGCCGGAAGAGACGGAACTGCACGATCTGGCAGAGCTATTTAAGGTGTTTGGCGATTCTACGCGCATCAGGATCTTATTTGTGTTATCCTCGGCAGAGGTGTGTGTGTGCGATCTGGCAAAGGCTTTGAACATGACGCAGTCAGCAATCTCACATCAGCTTCGCATCCTGAAAAACAGCAAATTAGTGAAGAGCAGACGCGAGGGAAAATCTATCTTTTATTCACTGGCAGATGGACATGTCAGTACGATCATTGCACAAGGTAGAGAGCATATTGAAGAAGAATAAACTATCTACTTGCAATTCCCAGTCAAGTGGTGTACATTATCTATGAAGAAAAATCGAACCGAAAGAGGTTCGGGAGGCTTAAACTACGGTTTGCAGATAGGAAAACTGTGAAAAGTGGGTGGTAGTCTGTTACAAAATTGTCCGCCACAGAGATGTGGAGGAAGCAATATCACATAGAAAGGAAGTAAGAGAACATGAGCAAATTAATTTATTTGGACAATGCAGCAACAA
Source organism: Lachnospiraceae bacterium (assembly GCA_022766515.1). Classification (GTDB taxonomy): domain Bacteria; phylum Bacillota; class Clostridia; order Lachnospirales; family Lachnospiraceae; genus Butyribacter. The sequence continues at coordinate 2,189 of JALEPA010000096.1, forward strand.
CAAAAGTGTATCCACAAGTGTTAGAGGCGATGATGCCGTATTTCTCAGAAGAATACGGTAATCCATCCAGTATATATAGTTTTGCAGGTAAGAGCAAAAAGGCGGTTGAGGATGCCAGAGAGACGATCGCTAATTTCTTGGGAGCAAAAGCCAATGAAATTTATTTCACAGGTGGCGGAAGTGAGTCTGATAACTGGGCTTTGAAGGCGACAGCAGATGCCCGCAAGGCAAAGGGAAACCATATTATCACTTCTGCGATCGAGCATCATGCCATTCTTCATACTTGTGAATTTTTGGAGAAGCATGGTTATGAAGTGACTTATGTAGGCGTAGATGAGAACGGTGTGATCAAGTTGGACGAGCTGAAAGCAGCTATTCGTCCTACTACGATCTTGATCTCTGTTATGTTTGCTAACAATGAGATTGGCACGATCCAGCCGATCAAGGAGATTGGAGAGATCGCCAAGGAGCATGACATTTTATTCCATACGGATGCCGTACAGGCATATGGACATGTGCCAATCAATGTAGATGATCTTCACATTGATATGCTCAGTGCAAGCGGACATAAGATCAACGGACCAAAGGGTATCGGTATTATGTATCTGCGTAATTCCGTTAAGCTTGGTTCCTTTATTCATGGTGGTGCGCAGGAGCGCAGCCGTCGTGCAGGTACACATAATGTTCCGGGGATTGTGGGATTTGGCAAGGCAACAGAGATCGCTGCCGAGACAATGGAGAAGCGTGCAGAGTATGAAAGCCGTCTGCGTGACAGATTGATCGCAGGATTGACGGCAATTCCAAATTCCAAATTAAATGGACATCCTACGGATCGTCTGCCAAACAATGTCAATGTGGGATTTGAATTTATCGAGGGTGAGTCTATGTTGATCCTGTTGGATCAGAAAGGAATCTGCGCATCCAGCGGTTCTGCATGTACTTCCGGTTCGCTGGATCCTTCCCATGTATTGTTGGCAATCGGACTGCCTCATGAGAAGGCACATGGTTCCCTCCGTTTGACATTGTCAGAGGAGACAACAGAAGAGGATGTGGATTTCGTAATTGAGCAGGTAAAAGCAAATGTTGACCGCCTGCGCAGTATGTCACCACTGTATGAGGATTTTTTGAAAAAACAGAAATAATTCGGATAGAGAATGGAGGAAACGAGTATGTATAGCGAAAAGGTAATGGATCATTTCAGCAACCCAAGAAATGTGGGTGAGATAGAGAATGCCAGTGGCGTAGGAACTGTCGGAAACGCAAAATGCGGCGACATCATGCGTATGTATTTGGATATTGATGAGAATCAGGTGATCAGAGACTGCAAGTTTAAGACATTTGGCTGCGGTGCGGCAGTGGCTACCAGCAGTATGGCAACAGAGATGGTGATCGGTAAGACGATCCAGGAAGCGCTGGAAGTAACAAATGTAGCCGTTATGGAGGCACTTGATGGACTTCCACCGGTCAAAGTACATTGCTCTCTTCTTGCAGAGGAAGCCATTCATGCAGCATTATGGGATTACGCTGAGAAAAACGGAATTAAGATTGAAGGTTTGAAGAAACCAAAGGCTGATATCCATGATGAAGATCCTGTCGAAGACTAGCCAGGAGAACGGAGGAAATTATGAAAATTTCTACTAAAGGCAGATATGCATTGCGCTTGATGCTGGACATCGCATTGAACGATGCGGCAGGTCCGGTGCGCATTAAAGAGGTATCCGCAAGACAGGAAATTTCAGATAAATATTTGGAACAGATCGTGTCGGTCTTGAACAAGGCCGGATTTGTGCGTTCGATTCGTGGTCCACAGGGCGGTTATCGCTTGACGCGTAAACCACAGGAATATACCGTAGGATCGATCCTGCGCTTGACGGAAGGCAGTCTTGCACCGGTGGCTTGTCTGGAATATGAGGAAAACGATTGCCCAAGACAGGAAGAGTGCGCTACATTGCGGCTCTGGGAAATGTTAAACGATGCCGT
>JALEPA010000100.1 GCA_022766515.1 Lachnospiraceae bacterium
AATTTTGTAAAAACAAAAGAAACAGCCACAGAAAACACGATAAATTCGTTGATTTCTGTGGCGTTTTATTTTTTGAAGGGTTTCATAAGCCCTATATGATATAGATTTCGCGTCAGCGAAATCTATTCCTATTCAGATTCCCCTCTACCTCTCTACCATTTATTCAAATTTCCATGCTGCAGACTCCATCTGCATCGCTACCATATGTTTATAAATCCCATCTGCCTGTTTTAACTGAGCCGGACTTCCCTGCTCCGCCACCTTGCCATCTTTCAACACAACGATCTTATCGACACCGTCAACCGTGCGCATACGATGCGCGATGATCAACACCGTCTTATTACGGATCAGTTTCGAAATGGATTCCTGAATAAACGATTCGTTATCCACATCTAACGAAGCCGTTGCCTCATCCATCAAGATGATCGGTGCATCTTTTAGGAAAGCTCTGGCGATCGAAATTCTCTGTCTCTCACCACCGGACAGCTCCGAACCATTTTCTCCGATCATTGTCTGCCATCCATCTGCCATGCTCTCGATAAATTCATCACAATGTGCCAGTCTGGCTGCCTCCATAACTTCGGCATCCGTTGCTCCTTTGCGGCCAATGCGAATATTTTCCATCACCGTATCATTAAACAGCGTAACATCCTGAAATACAATCGAATACAGGGAAAGTAATTTTTCCGGATCAATATCCGCCACTTTCATACTGCCAACCGTGACATTTCCTTTATCATAATCCCAAAACCTCGCTGCCAATCTTGTTACGGTCGTCTTACCGCCACCAGATGGACCTACCAGTGCAATATGCTCGCCTGCACCAATCTGTAAGCTCACGCCGTCGATGGCATTCTTTGCCGCACCGGGATAAGCAAATTGGATCTGATCCACCGTTATCGATGCATCCTGTGGTACTTTCGCATCTTTTTCAGGAAGTGGCTGCATCTCCATGATCGAATCCATACGGGAAAGTGCATCCTCTACGATCATCTGTGATTCTCCCGCATATGCTACCTTCATCAAAGTGACGGTAAGTACTGATGTGACCAAATGTCTTAAGCACCGGTACTCCTCGTACATATTCCACAGCCTCAGATGACATTGCCTCCAACGCATTTTGATACTGTTTCATATCCTCTGCCATCTTCGGTCCCATCATCAATGTGCCCATCAACACAAAAGCAAGTGCCGCCGGGATCAAACTTGCCAGACCGAGACGCCAGTCAAATGCCAGCATCATCACAAGCAAACCGACCGGAGTAGCATACGATACCGCTTTATCCGGCAGGTTGTGTGCCAAAAATGTCTCTGTTGCCGCACTCGATTCCGTAACTACCTTACGGATCTTACCACTGCCCTCCGACTCTACAAAACCGAGTAGCAGCTTCATAATATGTTCCATCATCTTCAGACGCATATTTGCCTGTACGCGGAATGCCACCTTGTGTGAACACATCAATGCCGCAATATAAAATATCATTGCTAATAATGCAAAACCAACGGCAAGCCAGCCATACTGCTTGATCGATGTTGCATTTTCAAAATGCGGCCGAACCGCAAGCACATCTTTCAGCATGCGCCAGATTTCGTAAAATGGCACAAGCGCAACGATTGCACTGATCGCTGCCAATACCAGAGAAGCATAGGTAAAATACTTATGTCCTCCTGCATAGTCCATCAATTTAGACAATGCACTCTGTTTTTTCTTCTCCATTAGAATCGTTACCTCCATTCTTTTGCTTACTTCCTTCACTTTTTCACACGCCAACACCTTATGTGCTGATACCGGAAAATGTTAATTATATAAGTCTTGGCATACTTTTGTTAGTTTTTACTAACCAATATGCCAGATAAAAGGCAGAACCTTACTCTGTATCAGAGCTTATCCTGCCTATTTACCATCAAACACCGCTCTCCAACCGGCAAAATTAAACTGCTTAATATTTGCCATAAACCGCTTTGCTTCCTCATAGGGAATCTTATGCGATACAACCTCATAAATATACTGCCACCCTGTCCGACATACCACATGAATAAAAAAATCACCGATCTGCTCCGGATGTTTGGCATATTTATCTGCAAACTTGCGATAATAACTCTCCTCTATCTTCGCCAAACGATCAAAATACTTCTCATATTCTGTTCCAAAGGAACAGCAAAAGATCAAATAAAATATGTCAAAATGCTCATAAATATAAGATAGCACTTGATCGGTCCCCTGATCTCCCGTCTGCATGGCAATAATCGCTTCCGCACTCTCCTCGGCACTCTCCACACATTCCAGATAATAGGTCATCAACTCTTCTGCCACCGGTGAGACAACTGCCTTAAACAGTCCCGCCTTGTCTCCAAAGCGCGTATAAATAGAATTCGTGCTGACACCACTGTCTGCCGAGATTCTCCGCAAACTGGCATCATGAAAACCATGCTCCATAAACTCCTTCTTTGCACTTGCAAGAAGGGCCTCTGTTACGCCGACTGACTCCTGCCGCATTCCTCTGTTCACCTCACTTCTCTGGCAAATTTTTTATCCCTATCTACTCCCTGTCCCTCTTAAAATAACACCGTTATTATAACGCTGTTATTTTTTTGTTTGTCAACCGTTTTTTGTCCATTGACATCTCTTTTTTTCGTATGCTATCCTATTGTTTTAGAAAAGAGCAAAACCAGCGTTTTGCTCTGCAAGAATTGCTAATGCAATTCTTGGTGGGCTAATGCTACATATTGGCATTTTACTATTCTTTGTAATAAGAGCAAAACCAGCGTTTTGCTCTGCAAGAATTGCAATTAAAATTTACTATTTATTGTGGAAAGAGGTTATAGTATGGTTTCTTTTGGAATAATCGGAGCAGGAGATATTGCACAAAAATTTATGGATGCAGTGCGGCAAACAGAAGGTGCAGATGTCATTGCCGTTGCCAGCAAATCCGCAAAACGAGCAGAGGATTGGGCACTGAAGGAAGGCGTTCCCACCTTTTATGGTAGTTATGACGCCCTGCTTGCAGACCCACGCGTTCATGCCGTCTATATTGCAACGACAACCAATGCACATTACGAAAATATATTGCAGTGCCTTCATGCCGGCAAGCATGTCCTGTGCGAAAAGTCGCTGGTACGAAGTTATGATGAAGCAAAAGAGGTCTGTCAGCTTGCCGAGCAACAGAGCTTATTTCTTATGGAAGCTATGTGGACGCGTTTTTTACCAAAGACAAAACAGGCAAAAGACTGGATCCGTTCCGGCAGGATCGGCAAAGTGCAGCTCATGCAGGCTTCTATCGGCTGGAAAGCAGATCCCGTCTACAATAAGCGACTGTTTGATCCTGCTTTGGGCGGTGGCTCTTTGTATGATCTTGGCATTTATCCATTAGAGCTGCTCCCTTATCTGGTAGACCAAAACATTGAAGACATGCATGCCTTTGTCGTTCCCCATGCAACCGGAGTCGACGATCTGGTCAGCATGAATCTCAAACTATCACACTGCCTTGCCAATCTGCAGTGTTCTTTCACGACAAAACTGCCGGAAGATGCTTATATTTATGGAGAAGAAGGGTACATTCGACTGCCAAAACTACACTATGGCACCAAGGCTCTTCTTTATAATAGTGCAGATGAAATCGTGGAAAGTTTTGACGGTGGTGAAGAAAATGGATTTTGCTATGAGGTGCGGGAAACGATCCGCTGTATCGAAAATGGTCTGACAGAAAGCCCGATCTGCCCACATTCCATGACATTAGATGCCGCGAAATGGACCAGTCAGGCTTTACAACAGTTGTCAGAGAAATGAGATCGTCCGGCTTTACTTTATACAGCTTTTTATTTCACATATTTCTTGTTCACATAGCCGACCTGTCCCCGGTAGCGAACTTTCGCATACCATGATTTTTGAAAAAGTACAGCCACTTTCGCATGACCAGGGATCCTAAAATAGCTTCCGGTTAATTTATTGGCAGATTTCCAAAGCAATAAACCTTTGTCTCTGCCAACCCGCTTGGTCCAGGTCTTTTTGAATTTACTTGGTGTCCCATATTTTGCCTTTAAGATTGTTGCCGTACTACCCCATTTTGGCAAATAAAAGTGGGGAGTATCGGTAATGGACTTCCAATCTCCGCCCCAGCCAAGACCAATACTCTTTGCTATCTTTGCCACTTTACGAAGCAGCGCCTCGTCATAGAGTTTTGCCGGATCATTGATCGCCACATCAAAGGCAATTCCCCACATATGCTGCGATGAATAACTGCTGCCCCTTGCATTTGTCACAATCTTACCGGGTTTGGTCCGCCCCTTTGCATACAAGGCATCCTGATATTCCTTCGTCCGGTACCCCTCCGTGACGATCAAATATAATTTCTTTTTGGCGCACTTCTTTAATAACACCGTCAACTTGTAATCCAACCAAGGGTGTAACTTGCTTCGGTCAATTCTAATATCGTGTTTCTTGTTCATCACTTTACCTCTTTCCCGCATAATTTTTTTCATAGAAAACTGCTCGTAGTATCATGGAACACCACCAAGAATTGCATAAGCAATTCTTTTGATTTTTAGGTTTCCTCTCCACACTCCACTTCCGGCAGACCTGCTACAGAGGTCAAAATGCTCACCAAACCTGCCACTGCCGCTGAGGATGCCGCCAGTCTCCAATCCACTGTCGCCACCGTATTCCCTACAGCAATAATCGACACGGCTGTCTGTGCCATCGTCTTAGCTGCTCTAATCCCTGCCGACTTCATCCATTTCTTGGTATCAACGCTTACTTTAAATACACAATTCCGAAACACCTTCACGCAACCACCTCACTTCCCGTACATTATTTATGTATTACTATACTATATGCAGGG
>JALEPA010000124.1 GCA_022766515.1 Lachnospiraceae bacterium
GGGTGGAACAACGATCCGTAATCTGGGATATCAGTTGGAGTCTTTGGCAATCGTTGATGCGATGGACGCAAAGACCGGAAAGATTACTTTCCGTGAACAGTAATCAGACAATCTTTTAGAGGATGCGCGAGGGGCAAAACGCAAAAAGAAAGGATTGCACAAATGAGTGATCAGAAAAACAAGCAAAAAAACACATCAGTAAGTGTCGAAAACATTTATTCCTTAGAGGGAAGAGTGCCGGTTGCAAAGGCGATCCCTTTTGGATTACAACATATCCTGGCGATGTTTGTCGCTAACATTGCACCGATCTTGATCGTTGCGGGTGCCTGCAACTTGGATGATGCAGACAAAACTATGCTCGTTCAGGTGGCGATGTTAATTGCCGGTATTGGTACTTTGATCCAGTTATTTCCAATCTGGAAGATCGGATCCGGACTTCCTATCGTGATGGGAATCAGTTTTACTTTTGTATCAATCTTCTGTTATATCGGTCCAAAGTATGGTTATGGCGCGATTGTCGGTGCGATCATCATTGGCGGTATTGTAGAAGGCATTTTAGGACTTTTTGCAAAATACTGGACCAAGATCATTTCGCCGATCGTAGCAGCATCCGTTGTAACGGCAATCGGTTTTTCTCTGTTGAGCGTTGGCGCGACTTCTTTTGGTGGCGGCAGTGGTGCAGCAGATTTTGGTTCCTATCGTTATTGGATCCTTGGCGGAATCACGCTCCTTTGCTGTATTTTGTTTAATATCTTTGCCAAATCTTATTGGAAACAGCTTTCCGTATTGTTTGGCTTAGTCGTTGGTTACATTGTGGCAGTTTGCATGGGAATGGTAGATTTCTCCGCATTAAAAGGCACTTCGATCATTGCTTTCCCACGCCTTCTTCCGGTCAAGCCGGAATTTCACTTGAATGCGATCATTTCCGTCATCTTGATCTTCCTAGTCAGCGCGACAGAAACGATCGGTGACACTTCAGCACTTGCATCCGGTGGTTTGGGACGAGAAGTGACAAAGAAAGAGACAGCGGGATCGATCGCCTGTGACGGTTTTGTCAGTGCGATCTCCGGTCTGTTTGGATGTCTGCCGATCACTTCCTTTAGCCAGAATGTCGGACTGGTCAACATGACCAAAGTAGTAAACCGTTTTACCATTGCTATGGGAGCATTGATCATGATCCTGGCAGGTATTTTCCCAATCTTTGGTGCATTACTTGCTACTTTGCCGGAACCGGTTTTAGGCGGCTGTACGATCATGATGTTTGGTACGATCGTTGTCAGTGGTTTGCAGATGGTCGGCAACTGTGGTTATTCCCAGAGAAATATTACGATCGTTGCATTATCATTAAGCGTAGGCATCGGCTTTACACAGGTTCCGGAGATCTTTGCACAGTTTCCAAAGATCATTGAAACCGTATTTGCGGAAAACTGCGTAGCAGTCGTATTTGTTGTGGCAATCATTTTGAATTTGATCCTGCCAAAGAACATGGAGGCAAAATAAGGGAAACTTTACTTTTTGCAGCCAGCATGATAAAATACAACATTGAATGAGTAGCACAGACAATCGCAGCTGCAAGTGCCGAAAGGCCGCAGATGAGGAAAGTCCGGGCTTCGTAGGGCAGGATGCCGGATAACGTCCGGTGGAGGTGACTCCCAGGCTAGTGCAACAGAAAAGAACCGCCCCTTGTGGGTAAGGGTGAAACGGCGAGGTAAGAGCTCACCGCGTATCTGGTAACAGATATGGCAGATGTAAACCCCATCCGAAGCAAGACCGAACAGGAACGATACGGCTGCCCGTCGTGTTCCGGGTAGGTTGCTTGAGCCTGCTGGTAACAGTAGGCCTAGATAGATGATTGTTTGATACAGAACTCGGCTTATAGTGTTGCTCATTCTAATGTAAAAAATAACAAGATAAAGGTAAGGGTTATGGTAATTGAGAAATTTTTCACAGTAATCAATTGCCGATATACAACCCGAAAAACAATAGAAAACAAAGAGATACGGCACAAAGATCGTGTGCAGAAACGAGGTAATCATGCCACTTACACCAATGATGCAAAAATATATGGAGACCAAAGAGGAATACAAAGATTGTATTCTTTTTTATCGTTTAGGGGATTTTTATGAAATGTTCTTTGAGGATGCAAAGACATGCTCACAGGAGTTAGATCTTACTCTGACCGGGAAAAGCTGCGGGCTGGAGGAACGGGCTCCTATGTGTGGTGTACCGTTTCATTCAGCGGACATTTATATTGATAAGCTGGTCGGCAAAGGATATAAGGTTGCCATTTGCGAGCAGGTGGAAGATCCGAAAACAGCAAAGGGACTGGTAAAGCGCGAGGTGATCCGCATCGCAACGCCCGGTACCAACTTAAATACACAGACATTGGATGAGTCAAAAAATAATTATCTGATGTGTGTGGTGTATACGACTAATGCCTATGGCGTATCTTATGTCGATGTCACGACAGGCGATTACTATGTGACGGAGTTTGATTCGGAAAACAAACTGTTAGACGAGATTGGAAAGACCATGCCATCGGAGATCATATGCAACGACAGTTTTATCGTTTCCGGTGTGGATGTTGACGATCTGCGGGGACGGCTTGGCATTGTGATCTCTGCCATCGACCATTGGTATTTTGATGAGGAAGGTTGTAAAAAAGCATTAGAGGATCACTTTAAGGTGTCCTCATTATCCGGTCTGGGACTGGATGAATATTCGATCGGTATTGTTGCCGCAGGAGCGGTCATGCAATATCTGACAGAGACACAAAAAATATCGTTAGATCATATTTTGAACATTCGTCCGTATATCGCAAACCAATATATGCTGTTAGACCGTGCAACGAGACGCAATCTGGAGTTGTGTGAAACGATGCGGGAAAAAGCTAAGAGAGGCTCTTTGTTTTGGGTGTTAGATAAGACAAAAACGGCAATGGGTGCCAGATTACTGCGCAATTCCATTGAACAGCCGTTAGTCGATAAGGATCACATCAACGAACGATTGGACATGATCGAGGAATTAAACGACAATGTGATCAACCGCGAGGAACTGCGAGAATATCTTTCTCCGATCTACGATCTGGAGCGACTGATCAGTAAGATCAGTTACCGAAGTGCGAATCCCAGAGATCTGGTTGCTTTTCGACAGTCGCTTACCATGCTGCCATCTATTAAATATTTGCTGCAGACTTTTGAACGGTCCGGCTTGAAGGAATATGGAGATGAGCTGGATGATCTGAAAGATCTGTGTGACCTCGTACAGGCAGCAATCGAGGAAGAACCTCCGCTTGCTATGAGGGAAGGTGGTATGATCCGTGACGGTTATGATCCGGAAATTGATACCCTTCGTGCGGCGAAGAGAGATGGAAAGCAATGGCTGACAGAATTGCAGGAAACAGAAAAAGAGCGCACCGGGATCAAAAATCTGCGTATCAAATACAATAAAGTGTTCGGTTATTATCTGGAAGTGACCAATTCCTATAAGGATCTCGTGCCGGATGACTGGACAAGAAAACAGACTTTGGCAAACGCCGAGAGATATACGACTCCAAAGTTAAAAGAGTTAGAAGATACGATCCTTGGTGCGGAGGACAAGCTATATACTTTAGAGTACGAAGTGTTTTGCAAGGTGCGTGAGACAATCTATCAGGAGATTGGCAGGATCCAAAAAGTTGCCAAGATCATTGCATCGGTGGATATGTTTGTATCGTTAGCGGTCGTTGCCGAGCAAAATCAGTATGTTCGTCCTATGGTCAATGATAACGGATGCATTTCTATTAAAAACGGACGACATCCTGTTGTAGAAAAGATGACAGCACATGAAATGTTTGTTGCGAATGATACAGATCTTGATAATAAAAATCACCGCATCGCGATCATTACCGGTCCCAACATGGCAGGTAAGTCGACCTATATGCGTCAGACCGCATTGATCGTACTGATGGCACAGATCGGTTCATTTGTCCCTGCACAGTCGGCTACGATCGGTGTCGTAGACCGTATTTTTACGCGTGTCGGTGCTTCTGACGATCTGGCAAGCGGCCAGAGTACCTTTATGGTCGAGATGACGGAAGTTGCCAATATTTTGCGTAATGCAACGAAAAACAGTCTGATCATTTTGGATGAGATTGGCAGGGGAACCAGTACCTTTGACGGACTAAGCATCGCCTGGGCGGTCATCGAACATATTGCCAACACCAGACTTCTGGGAGCGAAGACGCTCTTTGCCACGCACTATCATGAGTTGACAGAGTTAGAGGGCAAGCTTCCAAGTGTTGATAATTATTGCATCGCCGTCAAAGAGGAAGGCGACGATATCGTCTTTCTACGAAAGATCATCAAAGGTGGTGCAGACCGAAGCTATGGAATTCAGGTTGCTAAATTAGCAGGTGTTCCAGAATCGGTGCTAGACAGAGCCAAAGAGCTGGTAGAACAGTTAAGTGATAACGATATTACCAGAAAGGCAAAAGACATTGAAGTCGAGACGGAAGAGTCACTTCCGGAATATCCTTATGGGGTAGAACAGCAGAGTGGCGGCAAAAAACGCAAGAAGAAAAAGCACGAAGATATGGAGCAGTTATCTCTTTTTGATACTTCCAATACGAACATCAAAATGGATGATATCATTTTGGAACTGCACGATCTCGACCTTTCGGCAACCACGCCGATCGATGCGATGAACATTTTATACCGAATGCAGATGAAACTGCGCGAGAGAATGTAAATTAAGAGTCAGGAGGGAACAGGGCTATGGCACAGATTCATGTACTGGATCAGGAAACCATTAATAAGATTGCTGCCGGTGAAGTGATCGAGCGGCCGATGGCAGTTGTAAAGGAATTAGTGGAAAATGCGATCGATGCCAAAGCAAATGCCATTACCGTCGAGATCAAGGACGGTGGCAAATCGTTGATCCGTATTACCGACAATGGTTCCGGCATTGCAAAAGAAGATATCCCCTTAGCATTTACGCCACATGCAACGAGTAAGATTCACGATGTGGAAGACTTATTGGAGGTATCCAGTCTGGGATTTCGCGGCGAGGCACTTGCAAGTATTGCTGCGGTGTCGCAGCTTGAGATGGTCACCAAGACAAGACAGGCGTTTATGGGAAGCCGCTATGTGATACATGGTGGCGAGGAAAAAGAATTTGATGCTGTAGGATGCCCGGATGGAACGACCTTTTTAGTACACAACCTGTTTTATAATACCCCTGCCCGCTTGAAATTCCTTAAAACACCGCCAACCGAGGCCGGCTATATCAGTACAACGATCGAGCGGCTGGCGCTTTCCCATCCGGAAGTGGCATTTCGCTTTATCGCACAAAATCAGACGAAGATCTCGACACCGGGAAATGGTAACTTAAAAGATGTCATTTATCACATCTACGGACGAGAGATTGCTGCCAACCTGTTGGAACTTCATACAAAAGAAGTTTTTTGCCAGGTGGATGGATTCCTTGGAAAACCGGTTATTTCCAGAGGAAACCGCAATTATATGATCTATTTCATTAACGGCAGATTCATTCGGAGCAATGTGATCCACCGTGCCATTGAGGAAGCGTATGCGCCGTATTCAATGCAGCACCGCTATCCGTTTACGGCACTGCATATCACGATCGATCCTACTTTGATCGATGTCAATGTACATCCGCAAAAGATGGAGATCCGTTTTACGAAGGAAAAGGAGATCTTCCAGAGTGTTTATCACGCTGTTTCCGAAGGGTTAAAAAAACGAGAATATATCCCCGAGGTGTTATTACAAAGCGGTCATCAAGAGGCAAAATCAAAACAACGAGGTGCAGAATTTTTCGAGACAAAACGCAGACTACAGTCTGAAAAGGATGAGTCAGGCGTACAACAGGCGAAACCACAGCAGTCAGCGACAGGCAAAGAAACCCGCGTGCAGATCACAGAACAGAAAAACAGTGTCGACAGTAGTTCTGAGAATACAAGCACGCCTACGAATGTTAATAGGTCTGCAGATACAATAGAGAAAAGTCAGCCACAGACGACATCGGATCGCGAAGCAGAAACGGGTGTGTTGCAGGCAAATACGATCTATACCGCTGCTACGGACGAGGATAAACAGGCAATGTTGTACGAACAGGCACCGGATTACCGTACGGCGCAGCCGATGCAACCTTCAAAACAGTCACAGGTTATACCGGAAAAGGTACAGCAGGAGACACCGGATCCCGAAGCGCACAAGGAAACACAAAAGCCGGTCAAGGCTGTACAGGAATCTCTTTTTGAAGAGGAAGGCGCACTGACAGCGCAGAAACAAAAAGAGATCCGGATCGTGGGACAGCTGTTTTCGACTTACTGGATCTTGCAATATGAAGATGCGATGTATATGATCGATCAACATGCAGCGCATGAAAAGGTCATGTACGAGCGGTTTATGAAACAGCTCAAAGAAAAGAAGCCGTTGATCCAGATGATCCAGCCACCGATCGTCATCAGTCTTTCGATGGAAGAGGAACAGGCACTGCAGGCGCATGGCGAACTATTGACACAGCTGGGATTTGAGATTGAGCCGTTTGGCGGCAGAGAATATGCGGTAGTTGGCGTTCCGGCGCATCTGCCACCGGTAGAAACAAATGACCTGCTCATGGAGGCATTGGCGATGCTTGGCGAACACCATGCCGGCAAAGCACCTCAGGTGTTATTAGAAAAAGTAGCTTCCATGTCATGTAAGGCAGCAGTCAAAGGAAATAATGAACTGGATGCCAGACAAGCGGAAGAGTTGATCCGTGAGTTGATGACTTTGGAAAATCCATATCATTGCCCACATGGTCGTCCGACGATGATACGGATGAGCAAGCGGGAGATTGAGAAAAAATTCAAGAGGATCGTATAACAGAAAGGATGGGATCGATGCAGGAAGAAAAACAAAAACCATTGGTGATCCTTACAGGACCGACTGCAGTTGGCAAAACAGCTCTGTCAATCGGACTGGCAAAAGCGATCAATGGCGAGATCATATCAGCGGATTCCATGCAGGTATACCGCCACATGGATATTGGAACTGCCAAGATCACAAAAGAAGAGATGCAGGGAGTAACGCATCATCTGATCGATATCTTGGAGCCGAACGAGGCGTTTAGTGTGTCGGACTTTCAAACGCTGGCAAAACAGGCGATGGAGTCGATCTGGAGCAAAGGAAAAATTCCGATCATTGTTGGTGGTACCGGTT
>JALEPA010000164.1 GCA_022766515.1 Lachnospiraceae bacterium
TGTTACTTGGGTAGCCTCTTGTGTGATTACGGTCAATGTTGCAGCGACCGATTTCATGATCACACCGGATCATGCAGAGATCGAGGTAGGACAGAGTATCACATTACATACAAACATTGATGCGCAGAAGGCAAATATCGAGTGGATCTCTTCTGATACTTCCATGTTGACAGTATCTGCCAACGATGGAAATATTTCCGCTGAGGTTACGGCTTTGAATAAGGTGGGAACTGCCGTTATCACAGCATTTAACATGGACAATAAAGCATATGCGACTTGTGTGATCACGGTGACGGCGCCGATCACCAGCATTCGCATTGACAAAGGAGTAACCTATACAACGACATTAGCAGAAGGCTTTGTATTCCTGAAGGCATTGTATGAGCCTTCCAATGCAACAGCTACCGATCTGGTCTGGACGGCAAGAAATTTTAATGCCAGCATCACAGATCCTGTGGCAACAGTTGATGCTAATGGTGTTGTGACGCTGCTCACAGAAGGTGAAACAATCATTACGGTAGAGCCGAAGTACAATCCAAACCGTGTACAGGCGCAATGTATTATCACGGTCAAAGAAGATCCGATCACAGAGATCAAAACGGATGTCAGTGAGTTGGAGATGGTTGTTGGTGATGTTTATCAAGTGACAACAACGATCAAGCCGGAATCGCCATCTGACCCTACTTTGAATTGGAGCGTTGTCAGCGGTGATACGGTCGTGTCCGTAGATGCAGAGGGAAGAATTACAGCATTGACAGCCGGAACGGCAGTTGTCATGGTACAGGGAAATCCTCGTAAAGATGGAAAGAGTCCTGCGATGGCTACGATCGCCGTAACGGTAAGAAATCGTTTACAGTCGATCGAATTTGCGGATAAATATGTGGAAGTCGAAGAGGAGGGACAGCTACAGTTGGAAGTACTGTTTACTCCGGATGACAGTGTAAATCGTACCTTGCATTTTGCATCGGCAGATACCGATATTGCAACTGTGACAGATGATGGTGTTGTGACGGGAGTTTCCATCGGTGGTCCGGTCGTAATTACCTGTTGGGCAGAGGACATCGGTAAACAGAGTCCGATCCAGTGTTATGTCACTGTTGTTAAGAAGAAGATCCCTGCAACAGACTTTGACATTGATCCGGCAAGTAAGACGGTATCTGTAGGATCATCCTTTACGATCAACACGATCTTTACACCGGAGAATACTTCGGATAAGACAGTAAAATTTGCCTCCGCAGACTCTTCTGTGGCAAAGGTAGATGCTAACGGTAAAGTAACAGGTGTTAAGACGGGCGTTACAGCAATCGTATGTACGGCAACGCAGAGTGGTCTGGTGAAATCATGTACCGTTACGGTAGTGCCGGCTGTGAAGTTGAGATTGTCGCCATCCAGTCGAGAGATCGCAAAGGGACAGAGCTTTACGATCAAAAAAATCGTGACGCCATCCAATGCCAATTCTGCGGCTACATGGAAAAGCTCTAATTCAGCGATTGCATCGGTAAGCTCTTCCGGTAAGGTAAAAGGTAAAAAGCTGGGAAGCTGTACGATCACCTGTACACTCACACAGTCTGGTGTCAAAGCCACCTGTCGTGTGAAGGTAGCGAAGCTTCGCACTTCGATCAAGTTGAATAAAACAAATATCCGTATCGGTGTCGGACAGAGTTATCGTCTGAAAAAGACGATCAGCACCAATGCTTCCAAAAATCCATCCGTTAAGTGGAAATCATCCAACAAGCGAGTGGCATCGGTCAGCAGCGGTGGAAAGGTTAAGGGAAAGCGCGTAGGCGCAACCAAGATCACAGTTACGACAAAAGATGCGATCAAGGCAAAGGCAAGCTGCCGTGTGACAGTCATCCGTCGTGTGACGAGTGTGAAGATGAGCCGTGAGTTTGCAACCTGCTTTGTTGGTCACACAACGCAGTTGAAGGCAACGGTAAGACCAAAGAAGGCAAGCATTAAGAAGTTAAAATGGACTTCTTCAGATACTAAGATCGCCAGAGTATCAAGTATCGGTAAGGTAACAGGTATTTCTGCCGGTGAGGTGACGATCACTGCCAAGGCAAAAGATGGCAGCGGTAAGAAAGCACAATGTATTGTAAGGATTTTGGAAGAAACACCGGTATCAAGCATTGTGGTAGCACAGACCAACATGACGATGAAGAGAGGAGATCAGGCAAAACTGACATACAGTGTTCTGCCAAATAATAACTCAGATTCGTTATCATTTGCATCTGATAATAAACGCGTGGCAACCGTGTCAAAATCCGGTGTTGTCAAAGCGGTAGGAACAGGAAATGCCACGATCACGATCATGTCAAGTGGTGGAGTATCTGCTACGGTGACAGTCAATGTCGTAGCAATGAATAAATCGTCTTTGAACATGAGACAATATGACACAGAGACTTTGATGGTATTTGGAACACAGGATACCGTGACATGGTATAGTTCCAACAGCCGTGTGGCAACCGTATCAAGCAGTGGTCTTGTCACCGGACGAGGAGTAGGATCTACTTACATTTACGCTTATGTCAATGGATGTAAGGTGGCTTGTAAGGTTACGATCACAACCGTAAATGGTTAAAATAAACTTACACGGAAAACGGTGGACTTTTTGTCCGCTGTTTTCTTTTTTTGGGATAGAAAATTGCTCATAATATAGTGATACACCATCAAGAATGGCTTCAGCAATTCTTGCAGAACAAAATGTTGGTTTTGTTTTTTGTATAAAAAAGGTATTCACATATGCATATAAATATGTTATTATAGTTGCAAAACAGATAGGGGAACAAGTGTACGGAGAGGCGAGAAGAAAGGAGAAGGACAGTGCTTGTAAATTTACATGTAAAGAATCTGGCGATCATTGAAGAGGTCGAGGTAGACTTTTCAGAACATATGAATGTGCTTACCGGAGAGACCGGTGCAGGTAAATCAATCATTATTGGTTCGATCAATCTGGCATTGGGTGGAAAGTTTTCCGCCAACATGATACGAACGGGTGCAGATTTTGCATTGGTCGAGCTATTGTTTGCAATCGAGAGCGAAGAGGAGAGAGAAGCATTGGCACAGTTTGGTGTGATACCGGAGGAAGATACCGTCTTGATCAGTCGTAAGCTGATGCCAAAGAGAAGTGTTTGCAGAGTCAATGGGGAGACGGTGACGCAGGCAGCTTTGCGTCAGATTGCCGGAGTATTGATCGACATTCATGGTCAGAATGAACAGCAGTCTCTGCTTCACGCCACTAAGCATATGGAGATCCTTGACCGCTATGCCAAGGATCAGTTGGACAAAGAGATGCAGCAATATCGACAGGATTTTCATGCATATCAATCTATTCGAGCAGAATTACAGGAAAGAGAAATACCGGAGGAGGAACGGTTACGGGAGATCTCATTTTTGGAGTATGAGCAGGAGGAGATTGCTTCAACTGCATGGAAAGAAGGCGAAGAAGAGGCGCTGGAAGAGGAATATACAACACTTTCTCATGCAACCGCCATCGGCGAAGGCTTAGGAGAGGTTTACCGGATGACTTCGACAGGCAATTTGGCGGCATCAGAGCAGATCGGGGAGGCTCTTCGCACTTTGTTAAAGATTGCAGAATATGATGACCGGGTACAGCAGTTTGCTGATCAGTTATCGGATGTGGACAGCCTTCTGACAGATTTTAACCGGGAAGTTGCAGGGTATATGGATGATTTTTCAGCAGATCCGGAGCGACAGATGGAAGTAGAGAAACGGTTGGATCAAATTAGAACGGTGCAGGCAAAGTACGGTTCTACGGTAGAGCAGGTAGAGGCTTACGCATCGCAGATCAATGAAAAACTGGAGAAATACCGGGAATATGAGACATATCGACAGCAGCTGGCACAACAGTTGGAAGAAAAGGAACAGTGTTTGGAGAAACTTTCTACGAAGATTACTGAGATCCGAAGAGGCTATGCAGCCGAATTGGAAGAAAAGATCAAAGAAGCTTTGGTCGAACTGAACTTCTTACAGGTAGAGTTTCATATTGAGATCCGACAGGCTGCACAATACAACAGCAATGGAAAGGATGAGGTAGAGTTTATGATCTCTACCAATCCGGGTGAGCCGCTCAGACCGCTTGGACAGGCGGCATCCGGTGGAGAGTTGTCTCGTATTATGCTGGCAGTCAAGGCGGTGTTAGCAGAACATGATGCCATCAGTACGCTGATCTTTGATGAGATTGATGTGGGAATCAGCGGTAGAACGGCACAGAAGGTGGCAGAAAAAATGGCTCTGATCGGTGGAAACCACCAAGTGATCTGTATCTCTCATTTGGCGCAGATCGCAGCAATGGCAGATACCCATTATCTCATTCACAAAACAAATGAGGAAGACAGGACCGTAACGGGCATCGTTGCCTTAGACCGCGAACAGTCTATCGAGGAACTGGCTCGGATTCTTGGAGGTGCTAAGATTACAGAGGCAATTATGGAGAGTGCCGCAGAGATGAAAGAGCTGGCAGAGAAGCAGCGGCAGGAAGTGAGGAAAAATAAGGCTTAGCCTAGCATTTCCTCAATAAAGATTCCGTAGCCTTTTTGGGGATTGTTGACAAATACATGGGTGACGGCACCGACCAATTTGCCGTTTTGGATAATAGGACTGCCACTCATGCCTTGCACGATTCCGCCTGTTTTGGCTAGGAGAGCTTTATCCGTCACATGCAGAACGATTCCCTTTTGATCTTTTGCGTGGAGATGGACTTCGGTGATCTCAATCGAATATTCGCGAACCTGTTCGTCCAGCTGGCATAGGATGGTGGCTTCACCTGTCGTTACTTCCTGCTTAAGTGCCAGAGGGATTCCTTTGTCTTTTTGATAGGTAAATGCCTCGTCTGATACTGTTCCGGTGATTCCCCAGGAATTATTAGAGGTGACTGATCCGATCTTATCGTTGTCAGAAAGACTGACAGAACCGGATAATTCTCCGGGAGTTCCCTTCTTTCCGGGAACAATAGAGGAAACATTGACTTTGTACAGACCGCCTTTTGACAGACGGATGAGCATACCGGTGTCAATATCGGTGATGCCATGTCCAAGAGCAGCAAAAGAGTTATTTTCCAGTACACAAGTCATGGTTCCGATTCCCTCGGTGTCTTCACGAAGCCAGATGCCCAGTTGGTAAGTTTTGTCTTTCGTTAGGACCGGGGTGAGTTTGACGGAAATCTTTTTGCTACCTCGGCGAATCTGTAAATTGACAGTCTTATGTCCATTTTTTTCTAACAAACTGCTGACTTGTGAAATGGTTTTCACTGGCGTCTGATTGATCGATAACAGATAATCTCCTGCCATAATAATATTTTTGGCAGGATGATAGATAAATCCATCTTCACCTTGGATGTCGGAGGTGCCTAATATCATAATGCCGGAAGATTCCAGATAGATACCAACGGCTTCGCCTGACGGCATGACATTCGTTTCCGGAACCACATCGATCTGCATGGCACCACAGGGGATGATGCCAAATAATTTTAGCTCAGCCTGGTAGTTTCCCAATTGAGTCCCTGTCACTGACAGAGATTGATTTAAGTTCATAGTGGCAGAGACGGCAGTGTCGTTTTGTACAGAGACAGACTTGGCGGCATCCTTTGTCAGGACCGCTTGAAATGGTAGCTTCCAGTTGATCTTTTCAGAACGATTTTGGTATAGGATCAATTTATCTGGGGCAGCATCTGCTGTTTTTTGCAGACAATAAAGAGTCATACCGCTTAACAGTAAAAAGAGCATGACAATTAATACCATTCGGTAAATATTCCATTTTGAGGAGAGTGCGCGATCGTGTCTATTATTCTTTCTCACAGTTTTTCCTTCCTTATTCGATGCTTAAGTTGGTTTCCCTTAGTATGAGCGAAAAAACAATCTTTATGCTGTACCGAGTTTTGTTCTTTTTGAAGAGACAGATCATTGCGCTTACAAAGGGGAAAAGGATAGATTTTTTAGGAAACAGCGGATATTATGTAGCAGTGCGTCGAATAAAAGCAGCAGGCAATACTTGAGGCAGAAACTGTTGTAGTTTTATAATAAACGGTAAGCAGGTCTTGTTTGCATGTGGACAGGATGATAAGGAGGAATGAGCCAGTGTGTCCGGCAATATAAATGTGGATTAGGAGATTTTCTCACATGCAGAAATGAGGAAGGAAATGAAAAAAGTGAAGGTTTTGGTTGTGGACGACAATCGACGAATTGTGAATTTACTTCAAAGAGCATTGGAAAGAGAGCCGGAGTTGGAAGTGGTAGGAAGTGCAGGAGATGGAGAGGAAGCATTACAAATGATACGGTTGAAGAAACCGGATGTGATCTTGTTGGATCTGATCATGCCTAAGATTGATGGGTTGGAAGTCATGCAGCGATTGCAGGAGGAGCAGATGCTTGTCGCACCGCAGATCATTGTCGTTTCGGCAGTGAGTCAGGAAAATGTGACAGAGCAGGCGTTTTCATTGGGAGCAGCGTATTATATTTTGAAACCGTTTGACACAAGAGTCTTGGTTTCTCGCGTCAAAGAATTAGGCATGAATGGAAAAAAAGAGGGTAAAGTGATCACGACGATTTTTGAAAATAAAAATCGTTCCTATGGAAACAGCATAGAGGCAGAAATCACGCATACCATTCATGATATTGGTGTTCCTGCACATATTAAAGGTTACCAGTATTTGCGGGAGGCCATCATGGTTTGTGTAAAAGATACAGAGATGTTGGGTGCGATCACGAAGCGGCTGTATCCGGAGATTGCCGGAAAATTTCAGACAACACCGAGCAGGGTAGAACGAGCGATCCGTCACGCGATTGAAGTGGCGTGGAGCAGAGGCAACATGGATACTTTAGAAGACTTGTTTGGTTATACCGTCAGCGACCGCAAAGGAAAGCCGACCAATTCGGAGTTTATCGCATTGATCGCAGACAAGATCCGCCTGGAACAGAGGATGCGGGCATAGGAAAAGTTTGCGAAAAAAGAAACCGTAAATTTTGCAGCAAAAAAAGTGCAAATGGAATGGAAAATATTACAAAAAGACTTTGCAGTGCATGGGAATTCGTTTATAATAGAATAATACAGAATCATGCGTGCGGAGTAAGAAAGGGGTCACCGATTCTGGGTAAACGGCAGTGTGCCGAAAAGTAGCAAGGAAAATGGGAGTGGGGAGCCCAGCAGACAAAGGAGGTATTCCATGAAAAATGTATTATTTGTTGCGTCAGAGTGTGTGCCATTTGTAAAGACAGGAGGATTGGCAGATGTAGTTGGATCATTGCCAAAGTATTTTAATAAACAGGAATTTGATGTTCGTGTAATGGTACCTAAATATGCTTGTATTCCGTATGAATGGAAGAATCAAATGAACTATGTGACGCACTTTTATATCGATTTAGCGTGGAGAAAACAATATGTGGGAATCATGGAGATGGAATATGAGGGAGTGAAGTTTTATTTCATCGACAACGAATTCTATTTTGCAGGATTTCAGCCATACGGCAATATTCATGAAGACATTGAGAAATTTGCTTTTTTCTGTAAAGCGTCATTATCAGCGCTTCCAAGCATTGATTTTCGCCCGGACATCATTCACTGTCATGACTGGCAGACCGGATTGATCCCGGTATATTTGAAGGATATGTTTGCAGAAAATCCATTTTATCATGGCATTAAGACGATCATGACAATACATAACTTGAAATTCCAGGGTGTATGGAATCTGCAGAAAGTGCAGGATATTACAGGATTGAAGTCTTATTTCTTTACATCAGACAAGTTAGAGGCATATGGAGATGCCAACTACCTTAAAGGTGGAATCGTGTATGCCGATGTTGTGACTACGGTTAGTGATTCATATGCAGAAGAGATCAAGATGCCGTTTTATGGGGAGCACCTGGATGGTTTGATGCGTGCGCGCAGCAATTCTCTGGTCGGTATCGTGAATGGTTTGGATTACAATGAATACAATCCGGAGACAGATCCGCTGATCTATCAGAATTATACGGCAAAGACATTCCGTAAGGAAAAGATCAAGAACAAGAGAGGCTTGCAGAAAGAACTGGGTCTGGCTCAGGATGACAAGAAATTTATGGTCGGTATCGTTTCCCGACTGACAGATCAGAAAGGTTTTGACTTGATCGACTATGTGATCGAAGAGATCTGTGCAGAAGATACACAGTTGGTGGTACTGGGAACCGGTGAGGAGCGTTATGAGAATCTGTTCCGTCACTTCGAATGGAAGTATCATGACAGAGTATCTGCTAATATTTATTATTCTAATGAGCGTTCACACAAGATCTATGCAGCCTGTGATGCCTTTTTAATGCCATCGCTGTTTGAGCCATGTGGACTGAGCCAGTTGATGAGTTTGCGTTATGGTACGGTGCCAATCGTGCGCGAGACAGGTGGTTTGCGAGATACGGTACAGCCATATAATGAGTATGAAGGACCAGGTACCGGATTCTCTTTTGCAAACTATAATGCACATGAGATGTTAAATACACTTCGTTATGCAAAGGATGTTTATTATCATCATAAGAGAGACTGGAATAAGATTGTAGATCGTGGAATGGCAATGGATTTCTCTTGGAATTCTTCAGCCGGAAAATATGCAGATCTTTACAATAATATGCTTCAGTAAGAAAAGCATCGATACATAATGGAATGGGACACCGTCATTGTTCAATGGCGGTGCCTTTTCGGTTAAGAGAAAAATGTTTATTCATGAAAAAGGAGGCGACAGGATGAGACTGGATAAATGGCTCGCAGAGATGACAGGGCAGAGCCGTTCAGAGATCAAAAATAAGATCAAGAAGGGGCTGGTACAAGTCAATGCTGAAGTTATTCGCAGACCGGAGTGCAAGGTCGATACAGAGCAGGATGAGGTACAGCTGGATGGGGAATTGATCGCGTATGAACCATTTGTCTATTATATGCTGAACAAGCCGTCAGGTGTCATCACCGCCACGACAGATCGTGAACAGAAGACCGTGTTAGACTTGTTAAAAGGGGTGAAGGGCAGGGATATTTCACCCGTTGGCAGATTGGACAAAGATACGGAGGGATTATTACTATTGACCAATGATGGTGCGTTGGCACATCAACTGCTCTCCCCCAAAAAACATGTGGATAAAACCTATCTTGCCGTGATCGATGGTGTATTGAGTGCTGATGATATAGAGGTATTGGAAAAGGGGATGGATATCGGAGATGAAAAAGAGACGCTTCCTGCAAAGGTGGAGAGCGTGCAGGACTGTACGAAGGAGCAGCTTATGCAGTTGTCCATCCAATCGGAGCATCAGCTGCAGACTGTTCACCTTACGATACGAGAGGGCAGATATCATCAGGTGAAGAGGATGTTTGCACGATTAGGAAAGCCTGTGCGTTACTTAAAGAGAGAGCGGATGGGAGCGTTGCAGCTGGATCCTTCACTGGAGTTAGGGCAGTATCGCACTTTGACAGAGCAGGAGATTCAATCACTGAAGAGATTATACGAGAAGAAATAAAATCGCGCAATTTCTTTTAAGTTGGTGGTTGAAATTTTGTGGCAGATGTGCTAACATGGATATCGTGGTTGTGCAAAACACATTAAATTTGCATGTGCTTCGATGGCTCAGTTGGTAGAGCGACGCATTCGTAATGCGTAGGTCGTGGGTTCGAGTCCCATTCGAAGCTCTGAAATATGGATGAAGAGAGTAAGGTGTCAGAAGGTTGGATCACAAACTTTTGACACCTTACTCTTTGATTAGAAAGAGG
The DNA here is from genome assembly GCA_022766515.1 of Lachnospiraceae bacterium. Taxonomy (GTDB): domain Bacteria; phylum Bacillota; class Clostridia; order Lachnospirales; family Lachnospiraceae; genus Butyribacter. The sequence goes on from JALEPA010000164.1 coordinate 9,739, forward strand.
AGAACAATGCTTACACAATTTTCAAGAACAGAATTGCTTTTAGGAAAAGAAGCAATGGAGAGATTAAAAAATGCAAGGGTTGCTGTATTTGGCGTAGGTGGCGTAGGTGGTTATGTATGTGAGGCACTGGTGCGCAGTGGCGTAGGATCATTTGATTTGATCGATGACGATAAAGTGTGCTTGACGAATTTGAACAGACAGATCATTGCTACCAGAAAAACAGTGGGACAATATAAGATCGAAGTCATGCGTGATCGTATTTTGGAAATCAATCCGGATGCAAAAGTGCAGATGCACCGTTGTTTCTTTTTGCCGGAAAACGCAGACGAATTTCCGTTTGAAGAATATGATTATGTGGTAGATGCGGTGGACACGGTGACAGCGAAAATCTCCATCATTATGAAAGCACAGGAGTTGGGGATTCCGGTTATCAGCAGTATGGGAGCCGGAAATAAGCTGGATGCCAGTATGTTCCGGGTAGCAGACATTTATAAGACAAAAGTATGTCCATTGGCAAAAGTCATGCGCCGTGAGCTGAAAAAACGCGGTGTCAAGAAATTGAAGGTGGTATATTCCGAGGAGCAGCCAACGCGTCCGATCGAAGATATGGCGATCAGCTGTCGCACGAACTGTATCTGCCCTCCGGGAGCAAAGCATAAGTGTACAGAGCGAAGAGATATTCCCGGCAGTGTTGCCTTTGTACCATCGGTAGCAGGATTGATCATTGCGGGTGAAGTAGTGAAGGATCTAAGTGGAAAATAGAGGAAAATGGGGGGATTGCTGTGGCTGGAACGATGGTTCATTTGACAATAGCGGAGCTGCTTTGGCAGAGAATAGGTCAGGAAGGATGGCATTATGCCTTTGACACAGAGTTATGTCCACAGGAAGATCTGTTTATTGCAGGGAATATTTGTCCCGATGGCATTATGGCGAGAAAAAATTATAGGCGGGAGATGAAACTACATTCACACTTTCGAGATGGAATCCCGGATGGTAGTTTTGACAAGCCGGGGATGCAGCCGTTATTTCGGAGAAGAATGGCTGAGTTTTGGAGAGAGCATCAGGAAGATGAGCGGGAGTTACCTGGACTATATTTGGGATATATCACGCATATGATGACCGACGAGAAGTTTGTCTTAGAAGAAAGACCAAAGTTCTTTCAAGAGATTTCCAGAATCGGTCTGACGCAGCGAGACAGAGAAACCTTTGTAAGGTTTAATGAGGAGACGGATCTGGTGGATTTTGCCTTGATCCGAAATGAGCCGATGCTGCAAAAGGCAAAACAATCGCTGCAGCGAGTGCAGGAGTATGAGATCAAAAATATGATCACGGCAGAGGAATTGACAGACAGTCGAAATTGGATCCTGCAGCATTTCTTTGTCGAAGAGCATCCGGACAAAAAGCCGGAATTCTTAAGTTATGAAAGCATGTTGGGATTTATCAGACAGACAACGGAAGAGATAGTGCAGCGGTTGCTGGAAGAGCAACTTTTGACATCTTAATCCTATATAGTTAAAAAGAGAAGAACAAAGAGTCGCTTGCGACTCTTTCGCGCTCGAGCGGTGCTGTTTACAGCTAACTTCTTCTCCGCGAGATGCGCATCCTCGCGGAGCGTTTATTTCTTTATGGGAAACGAGGAGTTTCCTATAAAGAAATAAAAGAACATCCATCGAATGAACGACGGATGTTCTTTTTTCTATTTGTAAATAGAAAGATTAGAATTAACAACATTGAATAAAGAGTGGGAGATTATACACAACCCTGAGCTTTCATTGCTTCAGCAACTTTCAAGAAACCTGCAATGTTGGCACCAGCCATGTAGTTTCCTTCCATACCATACTCTTTAGAAGCCTCATCACATGATTTGAAGATTTCCTTCATGATCTCATGCAGCTTGTTGTCTACTTCCTCGAATGTCCAAGAAAGTCTCTGAGAGTTCTGTGTCATCTCAAGACCGGATGTTGCAACACCACCGGCGTTTGCAGCCTTAGCTGGTCCGTAAAGCATGTTGTTCTCGAAGTAAACATCGATTGCTTCCGGAGTAGAAGGCATGTTAGCACCCTCTGCAACTGCGTAGCAGCCATTTGCAGCCAATGCCTTTGCGCTCTCGCCATCAATCTCGTTCTGTGTAGCACATGGAAGAGCGATGTCACACTTGATTGTCCAGATGCCGCTGCATCCTTCTGTATATGTAACATTCTTATGAGATGTTCTAGCAGCGTACTCTTTGATTCGTCCGCGCTCAACCTCTTTGATCTGTTTTACAAGATCAAGCTCGATTCCGTCTGGATCATGGATGTATCCTGCAGAATCAGAAAGAGCAACGACCTTACCACCAAGCTCAGTAGCTTTCTCAGTAGCGTAAATAGCTACATTACCGGAACCGGAAATAACAACTGTCTGATCCTTGAAGCTCTTGCCGTTAGCTTTCAACATTTCATTTGTAAAGTAGCAAAGTCCATAACCTGTTGCCTCTGTACGAGCAAGAGATCCACCAAATGTTAATCCCTTACCTGTCAATACACCAGACCACTCGTTACGGATTCTCTTATACTGTCCGAACATATAACCAACTTCACGAGCACCTGTTCCGATATCACCGGCAGGAACATCACAGTCAGGTCCGATATGCTTGCAAAGCTCTGTCATAAAGCTCTGGCAGAAACGCATAACCTCTCCGTCGCTCTTACCCTTAGGGTCGAAGTCGGAACCACCTTTACCACCGCCCATAGGAAGTGTGGTTAAGCTGTTTTTGAAAATTTGCTCAAAACCGAGGAATTTAATAATACCGCTATAAACAGATGGGTGAAGACGAAGACCACCCTTGTATGGTCCGATAGCAGAGTTAAACTGTACACGGAAACCACGGTTTACCTGAGTCTTACCATTATCATCTACCCAAGGTACACGGAAGATAATCTGTCTCTCTGGCTCAACGATACGCTCGAATACACCAGCTTCAACTAAGTCAGGTCTTCTTTCTACAACAGGTTCCAAAGATGTAAAAACTTCTGTTACTGCCTGAATGAACTCTGGTTCACCGGCATTTCTCTTTTTTACTGTTTCCAGTAGGTCGATTAGATACTGATTTTTTAACGCCATTGCTAAAAAACCTCCTTTTTTATTTTTTTGTTTGGTTGTGCCGTAGCATTCCCCGATGTCTCTAGTATTGCATATTTTTTATTAGATTTCAATAAAAAAATGAAAAAAGTTTGTACATAATAGACAAATGTATACGATTATGCAGAAAAAACGGAATAATAGGATACATTTTATGTTTTTTTTGATAATTTTCTTGTTCGTAAAATGAGTTTGTACTATATTATAATGGTACAGTATATAAATTATACAGTTTGTTTTTATAAAAAAGAGAAAAAACAGCGTTTTGTTTTCGCAAAGATCACTAAGCAAATTCTTGGTGATCTTTGACAGATTACTATGTGATTTTCGGACATATGAGATGATTCAAGATGTAACTCTTTGCAAAAAAACGACAGGATTTTACAATTATGAATGAGAGAATGTATAAAAATAAATGAAAAAGTATAAAACAACGAAAAAGTTTCGGAAAATTTCGGAAAGAATTAACAATTCGGACACACAATGGACATAATTGATTTCTATAATAGGTTTCAGAAAGTGAAAACTTTCTACTCCCACCCTATTATACGCTGGATAGTGAGAACTATCCGACAAGAAGAGCCTTCCCGGGCTCTTCTTGTTTTTTAAACGAAATTTACATAGTACGATTATTTGCAGCAGGAACAGTTGCGGAATGGAGAGAAAATGAAAAAATGGGATTATATTTTATTTGATCTTGATGGAACGATCACGGATTCCAGAGAAGGAATTACGAATTGTATCAAATATGCATTGCGAGAGATGGGTCGGCCCATCCCGGAAGAGGAGGTACTTCTTCGATTTATAGGACCTCCATTGGTGCAGGGCTTTGAGGAGAACATCGGCATGAACCAAGAGGATGCCGTACAGGCGACAGCAAAGTATCGTGAGAGATATCATGATATTGGTCTGTTTGAGGCGGATGTTTATGAGGGAGTCGACGCTGTTTTTTCTTATTTGAAAGAACAGGGCGTAAAAATCGCACTTGCCACATCCAAGCCGGAGGAGTTTGCGGTACGCATTTTGGAACATTTTCATTTGGCGCAGTATTTTGATGTGATGGCAGGCGCAACTTTAGACGGAGAAAGAAATACCAAAGAGGCAGTGATCCGAGAATCATTGAGACGATTGTGTGTAACAGATGATAAAAAAGAAAAGGTTTTGATGATTGGTGACAGAAAATATGATATACTGGGAGCGAAGTCTTGTGGCATTGCGGCATTAGGAGTGTATTATGGATTCGCAGAAGAGGGCGAATTAGAAGAAGCAGGTGCGCTTACGACCGTTCAGACAACAGGACAGCTGCTTGATTATTTCCGCACATTAGCGGAATAAATAGTACCGGGATGCCTGTCAAAATGAGTGGTATCGTTCACTATTTTGACATAAATTTTTGCTATACTGACTAGTATGGGGTTTTGGTAACTTAATATTAGAAAGAAAGAGGATGGATATGGAAAACAATACCAACAAGGAAGTAGATAATAACAACACGGAGCAGGAGTTGGAAAATAAGATTCCTGAAAGCGATGAAAAGGTACAGGAGACAGAAAATAAGACTCCTGAAGATAGTGAAAAGGAACAACAGGTTTCTGAAGACAATGATATGGAGCAGGAGAATATCATTCCTGAGGATCATAGTACAGCGCAAAAGACCGTGACACAAACACAGCCAAAGAAAAGTTCCAAGTTTGTGGCGATTGGATGCGGTTTATTTGTGTTAGGAGCAGCTTTAGGTGTAGGTGGTACTTTATTAGTGCAGAAGCAGCCTTGGAAAGATATCGGAAGTTCTTCAGAATTGAAAAAAGATTATGATCTGGATAAGTGTGTGACACTGGGGGATTACAAAGGCATTACGGTATCACTTGCTGTTTCCGATGAGGATATTCAGTCTGAGATCGACAATCTGATCGAAGAAAATACCACATACGAGCAGAAAAAGGGTACGGTCAAAGATGGTGACAAGATCTATGCTAAGTTTGACGGCTATGTGAATGGCAAAAAGATGGACGATACCTGTGGTGAAGAGACGATCGACATTGGATCCGGAGATTACATTGAAGGATTTGATAAAGGATTTATTGGAGCAAAGACGGGGAAAGCGTTTGAATTCAAAGTTGATGTGCCAAAAGATACCTATGGCGATGATTCTATCGATGGAAAAACGGTTACTTTCAAATGCACGGTTGAATATATTTGCGGAAATGAGATCGTACCGGAGTGGAACGATGATTTTGTGCAGTCCGTTTCCGAGTTTAAGACAACAGACGAGTATAAGGCAGACTTGAAAAAGCAGCTTGAAGAGGAAAATGAATCCAGCAAACAGGATTTTGCCTGGACGCAGGTGCTTGATAATGCAAAAGTCAATGAGTATCCTGACGAGCTGATGAAAGCAGCAAAGGAAGAAGTATTGCAGGGTTACTATGACATGGCGGATATGTATGGAATGTCAAGAGATGAGATCTTCCAGTCCTGGGGACGCGAAGATGAGGCAGATTTTGTTGCCAACGACTTAGAGGGTCTTGCACAGGATAGTGTCAAGGAAACTTTGGTGACAGAGGCGATCGCTAAGGCAGAAGGAATCAATTATTCGGACGATGAGTACCAGAATACGGTATCCGAGGAATATGAATATAATCAGGATGAGTATGATTCCAAAGAGGAATATGAGAAGGCAAATCGAGGCTATCTCAAAGGATTGGCACTCAACAATAAAGTACAGGAATGGATTGCCGGTAAGGCGAAATTTACAAAATAGATCCTGTTTGGGAAAGGTTTGGCGGTTTTGAAGATGGGAAAGAAGACATATCAAGTAGGTGCGTATGCCTTTGCTTCTAAGGCGGAGTATGAACGGGCAAAGAAGGAGCAGGAGACGATACAGTATTTGATGGCAAATACCAATACGGCAGATGGAAAGAGTCTGCTGAAAATATACAATCGGTCGATCGAAAAGGGATCGTTTCAAACAGCAGTAGGTTTGGAATTTTTGATCAATATACGGAGAAGATTGATTGATTCCGGTATGTTTTCAGAAGATACGATCGCTCCGATCCCGGTGGCTGCATCGCCGGCCCCCGTGCAGGATGGTGCAGACCGTTCCAAATCGCAGATCGATCCGGCAAAGCAGGTGCAGCGATACAAGGATGCGTATGAGGCAGCGGTAGCAGGGCGTAAGATCCGTAATATGGCGATTATTATTTTACTTGTGGTCGTTATAGGAATGTTACTCATTACTTATCGCTCGGAATATTCGGTGTTTACCTATTTTACCAATTACAAAGAAAAGATCCGCAATGAAGTAGTAGACGAGTACGAAGATTGGCAGGATCAGTTGGAAGAAAAGGAAAAACAGTTAGAGAAACGACAGAGCACCTTAGATGCTAAATAGCTGCGTAGGTTTTGCTGTTGGTATCACACTTTATACATATTTTTTTCGTATACTAAAGTCAATGAGAATTCATTGGCTTTTGCTGTTAAAATATCAGAAAATATGAGGAAGCTGAGGATTGGAGGTTGCGTATGGAACAGTTAAAGATATTGATGGTAGATGACGAAGCAAGAATGCGAAAACTGGTAAAAGACTTTTTGAGCAAACAGGGATTTTTTGTGCTTGAGGCGGAAGATGGCGAGCAGGCGATCGATGTGTTTTATGCACACAAAGATATTGCATTGATCATTTTGGATGTCATGATGCCCAAAATGGATGGCTGGGAAGTCTGCCGTGAGATCCGACAATATTCCAAAGTCCCTATTATTATGCTGACGGCAAAGGGGGATGAGAAAGACGAACTGTTAGGATTTGAACTTGGTGTGGATGAATATGTGACCAAACCGTTTAGTCCGAAGATCCTGGTGGCACGAGTGGAAGCGATCCTACGCCGTACCAATGCCTTAGAGGAAGGTGTGATGGAAGCAGGCGGTATCAGCCTTGACCAGGCGGCACACGAAGTGAAGATCGATGGTAAATTGATCGAATTAAGTTTCAAGGAATTTGAGCTTTTGACTTATTTTATGAATAATCAAGGAGTGGCATTGTCCAGAGAGCGCATTTTGAATAATGTGTGGAACTATGATTATTTTGGCGATGCTCGTACGATCGATACCCATGTCAAGAAGTTAAGAAGTAAACTGGGTGACAAAGGGGAATATATTAAGACCATTTGGGGGATGGGATATAAATTTGAATTATAAGGGATAGGTGAGAGACAATGAGACGGAGGGTGCAAGGAATCTCCATACGGACCAAACTGATCGTTACCATGCTGATCATATTGGGACTGACAATATTTGCTTTTTGGTTTATGAACTATGCTTTTTTGCCAACTTATTATGAGCACAGCAAGGTATCCATGTTAAAGGAGTCTTATAATGAAGTGGATAGCATCGTATCGTCAGATAAAGACTTTATTCGTGGTGATTCTGCTTTATCGGAAAAAAGCACCCTGGCGGTCGATATTTTGGCTGCCAATCATTCCTCCAGCATCTATGTCTTTGAATTGACCAACTTTTTTGGAAATATCATGTATTCCTTCGATTATCCGGATACGAACAATATTTCAGATCGACAAAGTAAGATCGTGGAAGAAAAAACAAGAGAATATGTTTTAGGCTTGGAAGCGGGAAAAGGAGTGGGAAATCGTAATGATTCCAAAGAAAAGATTATGGAATCCAAGCGTTTTTCTGTTTATAAAGTCATGGACGACCGCATTGGTTCGGATTATATTGAGCTGTTTGGACAGTTAAAATCCGGCCAGTTTGTTTATATGCGCACTAATTATCAGAGCATGACGGAGAATTTGCGCATCTTTAATCATTTCCTTGGATATATTGCGCTGGGATCCGTATTGATCAGTATGATCTTGATGATCCTTGTGGGCAACAGCTTTGCCAAGCCTATTTTGCAGATTGCGGACATTGCCAATAAAATGGCAAATCTTGACTTTGATGTTCGCTATAAAGTGCAGACGCAGGATGAGATCGGCATGTTGGGCAACAGCATCAATGCGTTGTCAGAAAAACTGGAAGATACGATATCAGAGTTGAAAACTGCCAACAATGAGTTGCAAAAGGATATACAAAATAAGATTCAGATCGATGAAATGCGTAAGGAATTTTTGTCAAACATTTCCCATGAGCTCAAGACACCGATCGCTTTGATCCAGGGATATGCCGAAGGATTGCAGGATAACATCAGCGATGATGTGGAGAGCAGAGAATTTTACTGCGAAGTCATCATTGATGAGGCAAATAAGATGAATAAAATGGTCAAGAAATTGTTGACCTTAAATCAGATCGAATTTGGCAAAAACCAAGTGCAGTTTGACCGCTTTGATATTGTGCAGGTGTTACAGTCGGTTATTCATTCTGCTACCATTTTAGCAGAACAGAAAGAAGCACAGATCATCATGGATGAGTATGAGCCGCTTTCTGTTTGGGCAGATGAATATATGGTAGAAGAAGTGATCACCAACTATATCAGCAATGCGATCAATCATGTGGACGGAGAGAAAAAGATACAGGTATCTTTGGTGAAAAAAGAAAATGTGGTTCGGATCAGTGTCTTTAATACCGGAGCACCAATACCGGAAGAAGATCTTGAAAAAGTATGGATTAAATTTTACAAAGTGGACAAAGCCCGTACGAGAGCTTATGGCGGAAGTGGTATCGGTTTGTCGATCGTAAAAGCGATCATGGATGCCATGCAGCAGGAATACGGTGTGATCAATCATGAGGACGGAGTAGAGTTTTGGTTTGAATTGGACTGTCAGACGATTGACTGAATTGTATGAAATATGCTACTATAAGAGGTGGATAAATAAGCAGAAAGTACATGCATTCAATAAAATATTGCATGCCTAGAGAAAGGTATGGTTAGTAACAATGAGAAAGAAACTGGTTATTACGACAGCAATATGTGCGCTTCTGTTGACAGGATGTGCAACAGATGTGCCTGATCTGTCGGGAATTGACAGCAGAAAGGCATCCGAGTATATGGCAGGTGAGCTGTTAAAGCATGACAGCAATTATGACTATGGCTTGGAGTATGATCATGCGATCTTAAATCCTACGCCAACACCGCAGCCGACTGTGGCACCAACGCCAACTGCTAAGCCAAAGGATAACGCAGCTTCGCAGTCACCTCAATCGCCTGATCAGTCGAACAATACCGATGGTAATACGGATGAGGTAACGATGCAGCAGGTAGCGTTGTCTGAGATATATGGAGTGAAGGATACGGAAGTTCGATTCGTTTCATCCAGTATGAAATCATCGTTGGGAGATGATTATGCATATTTCAAAGCAGCAAAGGGAAAGAAACTTTTATTGCTGTATTTCCGTGTGAAAAACACGGGCGCAAAGGAAAGTAAGATCAATCTGGCAGCTGTCAAACCACAATACCAACTGGTAGTCGATGGTGCTAATGCCGGTGAATTGCAGCAGACGATCGCAGAGGGCGACCTGCAGTATTTTGATCGCAAAGTAGCATCAGGAAAGAGCAAACAAGGTGTCTTGGTGTTCCAGGTGGATGACAGTTTTCAGTTGGATAAAGCTTCTTTGACCGTCACCAAGGATGGAAAACAGGCAACAATGGCATTAAAATAAGATCTGGGGATCGGGAATGGAGGAAATTATGGATACAGGAATTTTATTAGAGAGTGGAACAAATGAATTGGAGATTTTGGAGTTTCGCGTAGGAGATAATTACTATGGAATCAATGTGGCAAAGATCCGTGAGATCTTACCATATCAGCAGCCAACACCGATTCCAAATTCTGACAGCAGAATTGAAGGAATCTTTATGCCAAGAGATGAGCTGATCTCTATCGTAGATCTGGCGGAAGTATTACATATGCCAAAGAAGCAGGATTGTTCACAGGATATGTATATTGTGACCAACTTCAACCGCTTGAATACAGCATTTCATGTACAGGCAGTTGCAGGTATTCATCGAGTATCTTGGACAGAGATCATTAAGCCGGATTCTACGATGAATAATAGTGCAGGAGAAAGTATGGCAACCGGTGTAGTACAGATTGACGGTAAGCTCATCATCATCCTGGACTTTGAGCAGATCGTTGCTTCGATCAACCCGGAGACCGGATTGAAAGCATCCGATGTGAGCCATATGCGCGGAAGACAGCGTAACGATTCTCCGATTTTGATCGCAGAGGATTCTCCGCTGCTTAGCAAAATGATCGTAAACTGCTTGTCCGAGGCGGGTTATGACAATGTGACTGCAACAAATAATGGACAGGAATGTTATGATAAATTACAGGAATATGTCAAGGCAGGCACAGTGGACGATAAGGTTTCCTGTGTGATCACTGATATCGAAATGCCACAAATGGATGGACATCATTTGACAAAGCTGATCAAGGAATCTGCAGAATTGAAACATATTCCGGTCGTGATCTTCTCGTCTTTGATCAATGAGGAGATGCGCCAGAAAGGCTTACAGCTGGGAGCGGACGCACAGTTGTCCAAACCGGAGATTGGTAAGTTAGTAGAGGAGTTGGACAAGTTGATCGGAGTAGCCAACTAGGACAAGCCTTAGAGAAATAAATGATGCACAGAAACGAGGATAATATGCCAAACAATGAACAGGATATGGAGGAATTAGCTGCAGACGATTATGCAGATCTGGATTCCTTGTCAGATTTTGTAGATGTAGATGATCTGGAAAAACTAGAGGGAATGGAAGAATTTGCCGACATGGTGGATCTGGATGATATTCCTGATCTGGAAGATATGTCCAAGCTGGATGATGCGGAAGATTTACCAGAGTTACCGGACGAAGATGCCATGACTGACATTGATGCAAGTTTACTGCCGGATGAGGATGCCTTGACGGATATTGATGCCGGTATGCTGCCGGATGAAGATGCTTCAGCAGATGTGGATGCCTGTATGTTGCCGGATGAAGATGCCTCAGCAGATATTGATGCCGGTATGCTGCCGGATGAGGATGCTCTTGCGGATATTGACGCTGGGTTATTGCCGGATGAGGAGGTATCGGTCGATATGCTTCCGGACGAGGATGCCATGACTGATATTGACGCTGATTTACTGTCAGATGAAGGGGCATCGACAAATGTGATGCCGGATGAAGAAGTAGAGACGGTAAGCGACGATTCGTTGGGAAATGATATGGATGAAACGGATCTGGACATTAGTGCAGATTTGTTACCGGATGAGATGTCTGACACAGATAGTGGAATATCCGATGCAGATGTGGATATTTCGGATCTATTATCAGAGGATTCTTCAACACAGGAAAACGGTGTGGACGACATAGATTCGTTGTCCGCAGCAGATGAGGGTACCGAGGGACAGGATGAGACATTAGATGTAATGTTAGATGATCTGTTGGATGATCTTGATATGACGGGATCATTGCAGGATGAGTCAGCGGATGTTGACGCATTGGAAGAGTCTCCGGATGCTGACGCGGCAGATCTATTTGATATGTTGGGCGGTAATGAAGGTGATGGTGAAAATGAGGAGATCCTAGATATTGCCATGCCGGAGGTTGCCAGCGATGACAAGCAGGCGGAAAAGAAACCGGGTATCCTAAAACGCCTTTTCGGAAATATTGTCACGGACGAAATTGCGGAAGCAGAGCGTCAGGCAATGGAAGAAGAGAAGCAAAAAGCGGTAGAAAAGGCAGAAGAGGACGAGAAAAAGAAAGAAGAAAAAGAGGCTGCGAAGGCTGCTGCTGCCGAGGAGAAAGCAGCTAAAAAAGCTGCCAAGGAAGAGGAAAAGGCTGCAAAGAAGGCAGAGAAAGAAGCAAAGAAAGCTGAGAAGAAGGCTAAGAAGGAAGAGGAAGAAGCTGCCGAGCAGCTGGAGGTTACCGGAAAATTAAACAAAGTCGGTGTTGCCATTATTGCGGTCTTGACCGTTGCGTTTTTGGCGACAGAGATTATTGGCACCAATGTACATGGCTATCATAGTGTGAAAAAGCAGGCGAATGAATATTTTGAAATGGGAAAATATGAGCAGGCTTACCAAGAAGTCATGGGAACCAATGTCAAAGAAAAAGATCCGGATACATACAATAAGATCCGTACGGTCATGCAGGTACAGCGTGCGATTGATTCCTAAAATAATTACAATGAAATGAATTATTATCCGGACGCATTGAATGCTTTGGTACAGGGAATTAAACGCTATGACAATAATTTGGAGAGCGCAAAGGAACTGGAAGTTACCGGACAGCTGGATCAGTGCAAAGCGAAAGTAGTACAGTTGCTGCAGTCACAGTTTGGTGTCAGTGAGAGCCAGACAAGAGAGTTGCTTACTTTAGAGAAAGATCAGTATAGTAAGGAGATCGTAAGTATCGCAATGCAGGGCGCACAGGCAAAACAGAACTAAATAAAAGA
>JALEPA010000165.1 GCA_022766515.1 Lachnospiraceae bacterium
TCCGGCACATATCAAAGGGTATCAATACATAAGGTCAAGTGTTCTGTTATCTTTGCGGGATGGCAGCATGCTTAATTTTGTCACAAAATCATTGTACCCGGAAGTGGCTAAGATTTATGGTACGACAACGGGGAGTGTGGAACGCGCCATTCGACATGCGATTGTAGTAGCATGGGAACGTGGCAACAGAGAAGCGATCAAGCAGCTTTATGGCTACGATTATGGTATTCATTCGAGAAGACCAACGAATTCCGAATTTTTATCTTTAGTGGTAGACAAGTTTCGGATGGAAGAAAAGAATCACGTACAGGCAGCCGGGTAAGCTGCCTTTTTTTTTTCAAAAAACAGTTCCATAAATTGGTAAAAATGACAAGAAAAGATTGACATTTTATTGTCAAAAAAAGTATAATGTAAGGAATTTAAGGAGAAGAAGGTGAGAAAATGGAACACTTGGGAGAAGAGGTAAGTTCGCATCTTGCGCCAGCCACGGTTTTTTCCTTTCAGATTGGAGGATATACGGTCAATATCACAAATTCTATTGTGAATACGTGGATACTCATTGTGATCGTAGGTGTGGCATGCTTCCTCTTGACACGTAACCTGAAGGTTGAAAAACCAAAGGGACCACAGATTGTTCTGGAGGCAATTATTGGATTTGCCAATAATTTATTCCGTTCCACATTAGGTCCTGAAGGAAAGGGTTATTACCCGTATCTGGCATCTGTTCTGATCTTTCTGGCAGTGTCAAATACAATCGGATTTTTCGGATTAACTCCACCGACCAAAGACATCAATGTCACGGCGGGATTGGCGATCATGAGTATTATTCTGATCCAGATCAGCGGAATCCGGAAAAAAGGTGTTGGCGGATGGCTGCATTCATTCTTGGAGCCGATCGTCATTGTAACTCCGATCAATATTATGGAGTTAGGTATTAAGCCGTTATCATTATGTATGCGACTATTTGGTAATGTTTTGGGTGCATTCATCATTATGGAATTATTAAAAGCTGTATGTGCGCTCATTATTCCGGTGCCATTTAGTTTGTATTTTGATATATTTGACGGCTTGATCCAGGCATATGTATTTGTATTCTTAACATCCTTATTTATGAATGAGGCAATGGAATAAAAAAGTAAAGGAGAAAAACATTATGGGAACTATCGCATTAGGAGCAGCAATCGCTGTATTAACAGGTATTGGAGCAGGTATTGGTATTGCACTTGCAACAGCAAAGGCAACAGAGTCGATCGCAAGACAGCCAGAGGCAGCAAGCTCGATCAACATGGCACTGATCTTAGGATGTGCGCTTGCTGAGGCAACTGCTATTTACGGTTTTGTAATCGCACTTTTGATCATCTTATTATTAAAGTAATACGCAACAGATACATAAAACAGTAGAGAAAGACAGAAGTTTTAGGAGGTAAATTATGGGAACTATCGCATTAGGAGCAGCAATCGCTGTATTAACAGGTATTGGAGCAGGTATTGGTATTGCACTTGCAACAGCAAAGGCAACAGAGTCAATCGCAAGACAGCCAGAGGCAGCAAGTTCGATCAACATGGCACTGATCTTAGGATGTGCGCTTGCTGAGGCAACTGCTATTTACGGTTTCGTAATCGCACTTTTGATCATCTTGTTACTGAAATAAGAGCGACAGATTATAGAATGATTAGGAGGCGAAGAACATGGGTTTAATGTCAGTTAATCCTGCAACCGTGATTATAAATATTGTGAATGTGTTATTGTTCTTTGCTGTGATTCGTGCATTTTTATGGAAACCGGTTATGGCGGTAATGGAAAAACGCCAGAAGATGATCGATGATGATTTAAATGCAGCGAAGGAAGAGAACGAAAAGGCATCTGAGCTTAAGGCAGAGTATGAAAAGGCTCTGGCAGACGCGAAGGATGAGGCTGGATCAATTATCGAAAAAGCCAGAAAGACAGCATCTGCAGAACATGAAGCAGCCGTGTTAAAAACACAGGAAGAAACTGCAAAAATGGTGGCAGACGCAAAAGCTTCCATTGAAGTGGAGCGCAGCAAGGCAATGAAGGATGTACAGTCTGAGATTGCTGGTCTGGCAATGGCTGCCGCAGCAAAAGTTGTTGACAATAACCTTGATGAGAACGCAAACAAAAAATATTTGGATGAGTTCCTGAATGAGGCAGGTGGTAAGAAATGACAGAGCGTGCAACGCAGTATGGCAAAGTGTTATATGAATTAGGGCTTTCTTCCTCTGTGTTGGAGCAGACAAAGGAGATCTTAGAGGATAACCGGCCATTATTGGAGGCATTGGACAATCCGTCGATCAAGGCGGCAGAAAAGCATAATGTCATTGACAAACTGTTTGATCATAGTGCGGCAGGCTTTGTAAAGGTCGTGACCGATCACCACATGATCAGCCAGATCGCTGATATCTTTGAAGCATATGAGGATTACGAAATTGAGCAGAAAAACTGGGTAAAGGCAGTACTTTATTATGTCACAAAACCAGAAG
>JALEPA010000210.1 GCA_022766515.1 Lachnospiraceae bacterium
AGGGTGTCCAGGGTTCGAACCCCTGATCGCGCACTAAAGTCCCCGTTTGACAGCTCGTACTGTTGGGTAGGGGCTTTTATTTTTTTAAAAGCGCCACCCCATAAGCTTTCAAATTCGCTGGTACCAATCGAAGTAATTGATTGATAATGCCCGGCACAACGACTGCTTGATCTTTCTGGATTCCTTTCCAAGCAGCTTCTACAACTTTCTCCGGCGTCATCGCCCAGATCGGTGTCTTTTTCCCTGTTTTAGCAAAAAATTTCGTACGCGTTGTTCCCGGACACAGCGTAATGACCTGCACGCCGTTTTTTCGTGCTTCCAATCGTACCGCCTGACTATACTGATACAAATAGCTTTTTGCCGCATAATACGAAGCTGTATACGGTCCTGGTTGAAATGCGCCTGTGGATGCCACATTCACAATGCATCCTGTCTGTTCCTCGTACATATCCCGTAGAAAATACTTGCACAACATCGTTGGCGTCTCCGTCAAAATGCGTAACATTCGTTTTTCCTGTGACGCATCAATCTCCTGTGACGGTCCAACAAGTCCAAATCCTGCATTATTGATCAACAGATCCACATGGCGGTGCTGCTTATTCACCCATTCGTATACCTTTTCTGCCTCATCTTCCTCACACAGGTCCTGACAAAATACCATCACCTGTAAGTGCGGTTTCCATTGCTGCAAGGCTCTCTGCTCGCGAAGCAGTCTGTCTCTGCCGGATGCCACTAGCATAAGATCATACCCCTCTTTTGCCAATAATTTGGTAAATGCCAGTCCAATCCCGCTGGTTGCGCCTGTGATCAAAGCTGTTTTTCTTTTTGGATCTTTCATCTTTCTCACCTTTTTTCTCTTTCTTCATATCTTATAATAAAAACTCTTTGGCATCGGCTGCGCTCATGCAGCATCGATAGTCACAAAGAAAAGGAGATGCGTCCCTTATGTCTTTCCGTTCCTGTCTGTCCAAAAAATTCCAATGCAATCGCTGCATAAATCATCGCATCATTCTGCTCAAGAAATCCTGGGATGAAGTTGCCGTTTTCATCCTCGCTGCAAGCAAATATTGTCACCGCAGGCGCTGCAAATGCAAATAAACGGCCCTAATACCGAGTTATAAATGCAAATAAGCAACCATACTACTGATTTCTGAATCCATCCGACCTTTGCAACATCTAGCGAATATCCTGATCTTTTCACGGCATTGGCAGCGTGGAATCTTTTTCCTTAATAGCAAACCCCATCTTGACCTCACGCCTTGATCTGCCTCCATCCGCAATGACTTCCAGAAGCATATTTGCCGCTTCCTCGCCGCTTGTTTTGTAATAATAATGCGCTGTTGTCAATTTCGTTGCAGCCACTTCGCCCATCTCATTGTCACCTATACCGGTCAAACAAATCTCTTCCGGAATTTTTCTTCCCTGCTCATGTAAATATGCCATTGCTCCAAATGCAATGCTGTCTGTTGCACAAAAAACAGCATCTATCTCAGGATTTTTCTGCAACAGCGCTCTCATATGTTCATAACCTGACTGCATCGAAAATTCTGCAATTTCCCTATCATTTTCCTCGTCAAAAGCGTAGCCTGCATCCTGTAACGCATCCGCAAATCCTTTTTTTCGCTGAACACCGGTAGCGATATCTTTCTCAAAAACACCAATCATTCCCGGATGTTTCGCATGTCGCAAAAGCACCGCAGTCAATGCTTTTGCCGCACCATAATCATCATGGTACACGCAGGAACACTCCTTTACACACTGTCCCATCACGACCACCGGTATACCGCTTTCCCGAATAAAGCGTTTGTGTTCTTCAGTAATGACCGTTCCGATCAAAATGATCCCATCCACGCGATTTGCCTGAAAAACCGAGAAAAATTTCAGCTCCTTTGCCGGATCATTATCCGTATTTCCAAGAAGAATCTGATAGTCCTGCGCTGCCAGCACCTGACTGATCCCTGCCACCATGCGGCTGACAGAAACAGAATTGATCTTCGGCAAGATCACTCCGATCAGCCTCGTGCAGTTGCTTCTAAGCTGTCTTGCCTGTGCCGATGGCTCATATCCCGTCTGCGCGATCACCGCCCGAATCTTCTCTCGTTTTTCCTCGCTCACATATCCATCATTCAAATAGCGCGACACTGTTGCTCGCGACACTCCCGCCATTTTTGCAATTTCATTAATTGTCATAATTCCTCATTCCTAACGCTTTCCATTTGCTGTCTGCTCTTTTGTGAGAACGATTTCATTATAACACAGTCTTTTTATAATGGGAATATCTTATGCTTTTCTATGCATAATCTGTTATACTAAGGCAAGAATTGCCAATGCAATTCTTGGTGGTGCAACACTACGAGCATTTATCTTCAATAAATAACAGCAAAATCAGCACACGGAAAGGATGTAGTTATGATACAGCCAAAATTGATCGTTACAGATCTGGACGGCACTGCCCTCCAAAGCAACAAAACAATCTCGCCACGCACTCGCAAGGCATTTGCGGACTGCCACAAAGCAGATATTCCAATTGCCATTGCCACTGCACGATACATAAACGGAGCCCGTCCCTATGCGGAGGCTCTGCACGCCGACTATCGGATTTTGACAGATGGAACTTTGACCTATCAAAATGAGTCCCTGGTCTATGCCAACGAGATTACCAAAGAACAGGTTCAGCAAATCGTATCACAACTTGTCCACTATGGCTGTACAGAGCACATTGCCATTCCCACCGTACATGGGCTGTTTCGTTATCCGGAAGGGATTCCCTATGATCCTGAAAATCCTTCACCCAAAGCGAATGAACGCCAGGCTGACGATCACAGCATTGGATACCATATGGAACTTGACACTCCTTTTCCTTACTCAGCCAGCAAAATCGTTGCTACAATCTACGAAGAAAAGATTGCCGTTGACATCGCACAACAAGCTCACTGTGCACAATTTCATTATCACGGTGAGCCCAATTATTCCTTCTTGGATCCTACCGCAAGCAAATTGGATGCCATTTTGCACCTGACCCAAAAATTGGACATTTCCCTAAAGGATGTTTTGGTCTTTGGTGACGACATTAACGATATTGAAATGATACAAAATTGTGGTGTCGGCGTCGCTATGGCAAATGCCTTGGATCTCGTAAAAGATGTCGCTGATCGCATCACGGCAAGCAACGATGAAGATGGTGTCGCAGTAATATTGGAGGAAGTGTTGTCGGAACTTTAGATAAACGAACCAATCTAAAAGTAAAAAAACGGACCACATTACATGGTCCGTTTCAAAATTTCGTTTATTCATTTCCCGGAATATATTTTCATCCCGGATGCGAACTAACACAAAATTATTTAAGAGTAACCTTAGCACCCTCAGCCTCAAGCTTAGCCTTGATATCCTCAGCCTCGTCCTTAGAAGCACCCTCTTTAACAACCTTAGGAGCTCCGTCAACAACTTCCAGAGCTTCCTTCAGTCCAAGACCTGTTACTTCACGAACAACCTTGATAACCTTAACCTTGTTAGCGCCTACTTCTGTAAGCTCAACATCGAACTCGTCCTTCTCAGCACCTGCATCAGCACCTGCACCAGCTGCTGCAACAACAACGCCTGCTGCTGCGGAAACACCAAATTCCTCCTCGCAAGCCTTTACTAAATCGTTCAACTCTAAAACAGTCATGCCTTTGATAGCATCAATAAATTCCTGTGTAGTCATTTTGTTTACCTCCATAAAATTTGTAATAATCGTAATTTTTGAACCAATCGGTTCATTGTTTCATATCATTGCGACGCATCTTGCGTCATCTGCCGGACATCTATTATGCCTCTGCAGCACCGTCACCCTTCTCTGCGATCTGATTAAGAACACGAGCAAGATTTGTAATAGGTGACTGTAAAGAACCAAGCAACTTGGAAATAAGCTCTTCTCTTGAAGGAATGCTTGCAAGAGTCTTGATACCATCAATGTCATAGAATGTACCCTCTACAACGGCACCCTTGAATTCCAATGCCTCAGCCTCTTTTGCAACATTGTTCAATACACGAATTGGAGCTGTTGCATCTTCCTTAGAAATAGCGATTGCGGATGGTCCGTCTAACAGTTCATCCAACTGTGCGAAATCAGTTCCCTCGAAAGCACGCTTCATCAGTGTGTTCTTGTAAACTTTGTACTCGCATCCTGCCTCTCTAAGACCTTTACGAAGCTTTGTGTCCTGCTCTACTGTAAGTCCGCGATAATCAACGAGAACAACAGTTGCAGCACCATCGATCTTTGCCTTAATCTCATCAACGATAGGCTGTTTCAATTCTACTTTTGCCATGAGTGTATCTCCTTTCTATGGGCGAACCCATTATTTTGTGGAATCCGTCCTTGGTTTTGATCTTCACAAAATTGGAACGCATCCCTGCACTGCACGCAAAAGATTTTGAAAAAGGGAAATTTTCATTTACCGCTTTTTCCGGCATTTTCTATATAAAATAGAAAACCTCTCTGTCCATAAACAGAGAGGTAGAATATATAATGCAAAACTCTATCTTCCTCGGTAGGCGGAATCATCTCTTACGCAATGCTTTGTGCATACACCTACTGTCTACGGCAGTGTGGTCCGCTTTCGCAAAACCTGTAATAGGTTACCACATTATTTTATGGTTGTCAAGAGGTTTTGTACTTAAATTATATATTTTCGTAGATTCACAACATACTAAATTTATCCATTTACTTCTTCTCCGCGAGATGCGCATCCTAGCGGAGCGTTTTTAACTTTATAGGAAACGAAAAGTTTCCTATAAAGTTAAAATAGACCAATTAGAGAGGTTCTCCAATTGGCCCATATGATGCAGATCACTCTACATTATGGCCTGACAATGTTACGCGTCAAAGTGAGAGGCTCGCCAGGAACTATACTTATTATTATGCCTCTTTTTCATCTTTGATACCTAGCAATTTTTCCCAATCCTCAGTAAAGCCATAATAATCTAATCTTACGAAGGGGTATTTACGTGTCAAATCAATAAGTCTTGATGCAAAAGTATCCCAAACTCTTTCATCCGATATCATTTTTTTCATTATGATAAGATATGCAAACAACTGCTTTGTAGCTTTATTAACCGATACACCATTATTTATAAATACCTGCTTGTCCTTTCTACTAAGTCTAAGCGAAAAGGGAATCTGTCTATTAAACAATCTTCCTCTATGTGCGCAGATATTCCTTAAAATCGTACATCCTTGTAACCAATTTCCAATATATGTATCTTTAATCTTTCCATAATTATTTTTACAAATTTCTTCCCTAACGTCAGCAGTAAGGTTCTTGAACAATCTGGACAAAGAACCAAATGTTAATAATTCTACCAGAACCCATATTGGGAACTGACCATCATATGTATCATTATGATGTTTAACAAACACTTCTTTATTTCCATACTCTTCAATAGCCTCTTTATAAGCAGCTTCAAATTTATGAAATCTATCAGCATTATCAAATGTTTCTTCTTTATAATATCCTAACGCACCAAACGTCTTTGCATGATAATAACCAATATACGTGCGCATTGATACCTCTATACTTTCAAGAAGATACATCAAGGCCGCCCTTATCTCCATATCAAAATTATATATCTGCATTATATCCGAAAAGTGAACATTATCATAAAAATGGTCATCTTTTCTAAGTGTAAGTGTATACGCACTCAATCTGTAATAATTAAGATTTGCCAAAGATTTCTTTGCAACTTCTTCGTCTTCAATAATCACGCCTCTGTCTTTTAATATGTCTATCTGTTCCTCTATTGTCTTAAACGACTTCACATTTTGTCCCATTAAAAACCTCCATAAAAACAAAAGGCCCACCTTGTTACGCATGTAGAAGAACTACCTAGGCTTGGTGGGATCTATTGATTATAATATACCTTATGCCAAGCTATTTGTCAATGAAACCAAATTATTTTCCACCCCATTCTCATTCATGCGTCTTACGATTGATATACTGCGTCTTATATTTAGAATACACGATCGTCTGATCATGATACAAACCATAATATCCCGACATCAAATAGCTGACACTGATCGCAATCATAAAATAAGGAATTCCATGATATCCAAATATCTCAAATGCGATCAGCAACGAAGTGATCGGACAGTTAGTAACTCCGCAAAATACAGATACCATTCCAAGCGCCGCGCACAGAGAAGGAGACAAACCTGCGATCTGACCAAATAAGCAGCCAAAAGTCGCCCCTACGAAAAAGGAAGGAACAATCTCACCGCCCTTAAACCCAGCCTCCAGCGTCAATGCCGTAAACACAATTTTCCAAAAAAAGGCAAGCGGATCAACCTGTCCCCGGATCGCCCTGGCGATTACCGGCACGCCCGCTCCCATATAATCTGATGTGTGCAAAATCACTGTAAGCACGATGATCACTGCACTGGAAAACACAATTCTTATGTAAGGATTCTTTAACTTTTCACGATAAAGATCGCCCAGCGAATGAAGTGCCATGCAAAATAAAACGCTCAATCCTGCGCAGCACAAGGCAAGTGCGATCACCTTGATGCTCGGGATCAAGGTAAAGCCCGGCAAATGTCGTATTGCAAACACATCCGGTCCTACTCCCATATGCCTTGCCACCTTTGAGGAAATCAGCGCTGCAAAGACACAGGGCACTAATGCAGCATAATACATCACCCCGACACTGACGACTTCCATCGCAAAGACAACGGCTGCAAGTGGCGTTCCAAAAATAGCTGAAAAAGCTGCACTCATACCACACATAACCACGATACGCCGATCTTTTTCATCAAATCGAAACCATCTTCCCAGCTGATTTCCAATACTTCCACCCAACTGCAACGCAGCGCCCTCTCTTCCGGCAGATCCGCCGAACATATGCGTAATGATCGTGGAAACAAAAATCAGTGGCGCCATTTTAAATGGTAATTCCGTCTCCGCATGAATCGTAGAAAGTACCATGTTCGTTCCCTTATCATTTTTATAATGAAAGACTCCATACAAAAAGACGATCACAATGCCCGCCAGTGGCAACAAAAAAATAATCCACAAGTGCTGCATACGAAACTTTGTCACAAAGGCAAGACACTCTGCAAAAAGTGTACTGAATCCACCGACAATCAGCCCCGTCAAAGAAGCAAACACGGCCCATTTCAAAAATACTTTTAAATTGTGACAAACACGGCGAATATAAAATTTTACCATAACCAATTGTTTCATTTGGGAACTCATAAACATCCTCATTTCTGCACATACTATTTCCAGGCATCATAAAATTCACATCAAGTGTACATTGATGCTTTTAATATGATAAATAATTGAAAGCAGCTTATTCATCTCGACGCCCCTATCTTCGCATGTTTTCTATTATATCTGGTTTATGAAAGATTTGCTATGATTATTTTTCTGCAGATCATGTGCTGTTTTTCTTGACAAGAAAGAAAGTGCAAATTATAATAATAGTAATTATTACTATTTAAGGAGATTATTATGGCAACGACGAGATATAGTAAGCAGCGAGAAGCTATTAAGGAATATCTCTTGTCAACCACCTCGCACCCGACTGCAGAGACCGTATATACACATATACAGGAACAGTTTCCTAATATAAGCCTTGGAACGGTCTACCGCAACCTCAACTTTTTAGTAGAGCACGGCGAGGCACAACGGTTGGAAATGGGCGATGAGCACGATCATTATGATGGCAATGCCGCTCCTCACAATCACTTTTACTGCCGTCACTGTCATCGTGTTTCAGATCTGCAAATGGATAGCATCGATCATATTGATCTGATTGCAAATGCCGGATTTGATGGGCTGATCGAAGGACACACGATCTATTTTACCGGTCTGTGCCCTAACTGCATCAACCAAACAACAAAACAATAAGAGCAGCGTTTGATTCAATGGAAATTGAGACGACAATTTCCGGCGTCTTCGCTTTACATGGCAAACAATTTCCTGCCTTATGAACAATAGCTGAAAAAATGAAAATTTTTTTCAAAAAAGAGTTGACAAACAAAAAGAAACTGATATAATAAGTTTCGTAAACAGTAATGATTACTGTTTAGCAGCAAAGAAACCAATCTAGTAACTATGTTGTCCGGCTGTGCAAGACACAGCAACCATAGAATTCAAAAAAAACAAAATTCAAGAAAAGAAAAGGAGATTACAATTATGGCAAAATGGGTTTGTTCCGTATGTGGTTATGTTCACGAAGGAGATGAGGCACCGGCAGAGTGCCCAGTATGTCATGTAGGCGCAGATAAGTTCAAGAAGGTAGAGGGTGAGCTTACACTTGCCGCAGAGCATGAGTTTGGCGTATATGACAAAACAGTTAAGAACAACGCTGACATCAGCGACGAAGACAAGAAGTTCATCTTCGATCAGTTAAAGGCAAACTTCGAGGGTGAGTGTTCAGAAGTAGGTATGTACCTTTGCATGGCTCGTATCGCACACCGTGAGGGTTATCCAGAGATTGGTCTTTACTGGGAGAAAGCTGCTTATGAAGAGGCAGAGCATGCTGCAAAATTTGCTGAGCTTTTAGGTTCCGATCTTGAGAAAAACATGACAGCTTCTACGAAAGACAATCTTGCTTGGAGAGTGGACTGCGAGTTCGGTGCTACAGCCGGTAAAGTTGATCTTGCCGCTTGCGCAAAGAAAAACGGTCTGGATGCTATTCATGATACTGTTCATGAGATGGCTCGTGATGAGGCTAGACATGGTAAGGCTCTGAAAGGATTGCTTGAGAGATACTTTGGATAAGTCGAAAATCGCATAGAATCTAAGAAATTTACAGAGAGGATAGATCTTCTACCCTCTCTGTTTGTTTTTCCGTATAAAATCTACCGTCTATCCTCTTTCGGCCATCCGGTGACTGTAACAGCCTCATCACAATCCAAATAATTCAATTCCGTATTCTTACTCACATCCAAAGAAGTCAGCTGATTACCATTACAAGCCAAAGAATCTAATGCCGTATTCTTGCTGATATCTATATCGGTCAATTTACAACACTGCACATCGAGACTTTCCAATGCGGTATTGTTACTTACATCAATACTGTTTAGAGTACTTCCTCCGCACCTCAAAGAAGTTAATGCCGTTAATTCATTGAATCGAAGATCTCCTGACAATCAGGCATACCACCAATCAATGCGTGTCAATCTTCCATTCTCGTCCCAACTGTACGCATTGTCATCCAAATCCGTTGGAAGATTTGCTCCGTTAGCATTCTGCTCTTCGATAATGTTCTGCAAGGCAGCTACATCCCCGACATTCTTTTCCACCGGATCGACAGTTGGTGCCGGCATTGCCGTAGCTGTTGGTGCTGGCGTTACGGAATTATTCGGTTGATCCGTTGGCACCGGAGCAGCTGAATTATCCGGTTTGTCCGATGGTACCGGAGTCTCTGGATTATCCGGCGTTACCGTTGATGGTTGTTTTGTTACGGTTGGTTTTGTTGTCTTTGTCGCATCCTTCGGTGTAGCCGTTGCTTTTGCCTTCGCTTTTTTCTTCACTGTCACCTTGCAGACATATTTCTTGCCTGCCACCTTTGCTGTAATCTTTGCTGTTCCAGCTTTTTTAGCCGTAACAACACCTTTCTTACTAACAGCCGCGATCTTTTTCTTGTTACTGCTCCATGTGATCTTCTTCCCTTTTGGCGCATTTTTTACTTTAAGTGTTGCTTTTTTGCCAACCACCAATGTCACTGCCTTCTTATTAAGCTTTACCTTCTTTTTTGCAGCCTATGCATTGTTTCCCGGCACGATCATTCCTGCTGCCATAGCTGTAACAAGCAGAAATGAAGTAAATTTTCGTAGATTTTTCATATTTTTCCTCCGTTGTCTGTATTCGTTACTACACATACAACATACCATAAGAAAAAATTTGTGTAAACGCCTATAAGAGCAAAACTGGCGTTTTGCTCTGCAAGAATTTCTAAAGCAATTCTTGGTGGAATAACGCTACATAATTGCATTTCACTCTCCCGACATCGTCTTCCTATTATTTAGAAATACGGTTGCTACGATCAATACACATCCAGCCAGATCCCACCATCCAAACGCACTGTGTAAAAACACGACGGACAGTACAGCAGCACACACAATTTCCGAACAGGAAAATAAACTCGCCTTAGAAGCACCGATCATTTTAATGGCAACTCCATACACCACATATGCAAGTACGCTTCCACAAGCGATCGCTAAAACAAGGCAGGTCAACGAAATCATCTGAAAATGCACCGCAAGTGTCCAAGGTCTGACCCACAGCATTGCCACTACGCCACCGGATAACAAGGAAACGGCAGTGATCGTAAGCGTAGAATAGTACTCGTACAATTTTTCCGGCAAGACGGTACACAACATCATAAAAAAGGCACACGCAAGCCCCAAGATCAACGCTTTAGGCGTCAGCACCAATGAATGAATATTTCCATGCGTAGAAATCAGAAAAATGCCAAGCACTGCCATCGCCATACAAATTACTTCCACACATTTTGGTATTCTTCGATCCCGTAAACATACATATCCCATTACCAGGACAGGACAAAGGTATTGAAATATCGTTGCCGTCCCGGCATTAGAATATGCCACCGTTCCATAAAAGGTCATTTGAAATAACATCGTGCCAAGCACACCTGTGATGATCGCCCTCGCCAAATGTTTTCTGTGCTGTAACAATGCAACAAGCTCTTCTTGCTTTTTCCACAATACCCATAACATCATGAGCAACCCTGAGCACGCCAAGCGCACTGCGACAAACCATTGAGATGTCATCCCTGTTGCGCCATATAAATACTGGCTAAAAACACCGGAGATTCCCCAGCATACACCTGTTAGTATGCCACACAACCCACCCAGCCATTGTTTTTTTGCCACTTCATGCTCCTCGCTTTCAATCTGTCCTATTTTCCGTACAGCCAATCCATTTTGTAAAACAATATTTCCACAAATTCTGTCATAACTACCGTTTTATAAATTTCCTTAGCTGATCGTATTACAATAGGATTCCTATCCTAATGCTTTCTTATATAATTTCTCAATATCTTCCTGTCTGGATGATCTTGGATTGACCATAATATTACCGCTCTTCATCGCATCGACTGCCATTGGCTCGATCTTCTCCAAAATTGCTTCTTCCGTGATCGTGCCCGTCTTGTCAGCCTGCTTGATCGCCTCTGTCAAATTTGCAGGAATACCAATATCCGCATTGAGATCTTTGATCGCTTCTACCAGCATATAAGGCTCAAACTCGTCTTCATATGCCGGGATCGGGCTGATATCATTGTAAATTTTGCGATAGCGACCATGATCTGCAAGCGCATTATACTCTGCGATCACTGGCAGCAATACCGCATTAGCAACACCATGAGGCACATCAAAATATGCACTGACCGGATGGCTCATTGCGTGAACATTACCCAGTCTCGCAAAGGAAAAGGCAATGCCTGCAAACAATGATCCTGCCATCATAGCCTCTGCCGCCTCCACATCACGGCGATTTGCTACAAACCTTCGGATATTTCCACCGATCAACTCCATCGCTTTCTCTGCCATCGCATCTGAGAAAGGAGACGCAGCCGTAGAAATATAGGCTTCTTCTGCATGAATGAAAGCATCAATACCACAAGCTGCTGCCACTGATGCAGGCGCAGTCATAATAAAATCTGCATCCAAGATCGCATACTCCGGTAAAATTTCATAACTAAATACCGTCAATTTATAATCTCTGCTATGATCCGTAATGACCGAAAAAGCGGTCACTTCTGATCCCGTTCCTGCCGTTGTTGGAATAGTGATCATCGGTATTACTTTTCCCGGCACTTTATGCGCACCCTCATATTCCGTAATGTCTCCGCCATACTTTGCCACGACAGCCACTGCTTTTGCCACATCCATTGGTGATCCGCCACCAAATGCTACGATAAAATCTGCCTGGCAATCGGTAAATTTCTCCGTTGCTTTTTGTACCGTTGTTACTGATGGGTTTGCTTCGACATCACAAAAAACATCCGATGCAATTCCTGCTTCCGTCAAATACTTCTGCACCTCTGCCACCATTCCCATCTTATTAAGATGTGGTCCGGAGATGACTAAACCATGTTCTCCACCTAACTTCTTTGCAATCTCCGGAAGCTTTGCAATCGCTCCGCGTCCAACCTCTATCTGCTGTGGTACTGAAAAATTAAATTCCATTTTCTTTCATCCTCTCATCAAAAATTATTGTATTTCACGAACAAAAGAGCAAAACCAGCGTTTTGCTCTACAAGAATTGCTAAGGCAATTCTTGGTGGCATATCACCACACTATGAGCAATTTCCTATGCAGGAACAAAAGAGCAAAACCAGCGTTTTGCTCTACAAGAATTGCTAAGGCAATTCTTGGTGGCACATCACCACACTATGAGCAATTTCCTATACAGGGACAAGATCACACCCTACGCCTGCGCACTTTCTGCACCCAACCTTGCAAGCACCGTATCGATCGCGCGGTCGATCACGAGATCCAGTTCCTCATCCTTAGCTTCAGGCATCAATGTTGCTGCATCTTCATCAGAGATCAACTCGACAAGCATACCGAATTTTTCTTTGTACTTTCTTTTACACAATACGAAGAACACACATCCAAGCAGGGACCATCCACCTACCATCAGCCATTCCTGCCAAATAAGGTTTCCGCCGGAACCCGGAATGCAATACATACATACCATAAATCCTGACATGATGACTGCCATCGCTCCTACAAATTTATAGCAAGGCACCTTATAAGGTCTTGGCATATCCGGCTCTTTCTTACGCAAGATCAAGAAAGAAACAGATACCATACAATAAGCCAAACAACATCCGAAGTTACCGGCATCGCAGATCCATACCATCATGACTCGTCCTGCAAATGGTGCGATCATTGTCAAAACACCGATCAAGAGTAACGCATTGATTGGAGTCTTGTGCTTTGGATGCAGTTTCGCAAACACCTTAGGAATCATATACGATTCTGCCATCGAATACATAGCACGAGATCCACCGATCATGAAGGAGTTCCAAGAAGTGATGATTCCGCACATGCCACCTACAATGATTACCTTTGCCATCACAGAAGAGCTAAATGCTTTTGCCATCGCATCTGCTGTTACCAGACCTGTTCCTGCCTGTGATGCCACGATTGCGCTGCTGTCCAAAATATAGCCTACTGCAAAAATGACTAATGCATAAAATAACACTGCCAATACGACCGACAAGATCATCATCTTTCCTATCTTTTTCAAAGGAACATTGATCTCCTCTGCTGCCTGTGGAATGACATCAAATCCAATAAAATAAAATGGTGTGATCACCGCTACGGATAATACATGTTTCAACATAGAACCAGTGCTGCTTCCAATAAACATCTGTCCATCCAAGTTATCAACAGAACCATTGATCAGAGAAGCAACGATCAGCAAAATTCCTGCACCACCGATGATCACAGTCAACACTGTCTGCAATACCGCTGCCGTCTTTGCTCCCAAAATGTTGATCATCATGATCAAAAATGCCACGATGATCGCCACTGCCAGCCAGCTTGCATAAATATCAAAACCTGCCACCGTGTACAGATAGCCTTTCAAAAATCCCGGCCACAAATAAGTCAAGATCGTTGGAAACGCACACGCTTCAAAACAGGTAACACCAACATATCCCAAAATGATCGCCCAGGTACAGATAAAAGATCCTGTCGATCCCATCGCCCTATGGCTAAATACATGCTCTCCACCACACTGTGGCATTGCTGCTGTCAGCTCCGCATAAGTAAGTCCCACGAAGAAGATCATAATACCACCGAGCACAAATCCAAGTGCCGCACCAACGACACCGCCGGACTCGATCCAACCGCCACTGGATACAACCCAGCCCCATCCGATCATCGCTCCGAAGGCGATCACGAGAATATCCCACGCGCTAAATACCTTGTCAAATTCTGATTTTTTCTGTGCCATACTCGCATCCTCCTTCCTATAATTCAAACACTTTTTTTGCCAACACTTCGATGTACTCTGCCGTACCATCGACACCCAGCAAATTACTGTCGATCAACATGTTTCGATTATGTCTGTCACCACGATTACCACCGGTAAATGCTTTATGTCGTATGTGGTATCGTTTATCTTTTTCTTCTATTAAAAGTTTCGCATCTCCTTCAGAAAGATTGTGGCTTTCCATCACCGTCTTGATACGAATCTCATTCGGTGAATACACAAAGATGCGTAAAATATTTTCCTGTCCTTTCAAAATGTAATCCGCAGATCGACCGATGATCACGCAGGACTCTTTTTCTGCAAGCTTTCTAATGATCTGCTTTTGTACATTGATCGCCCGCTCTGTCAAGTCTGCATATTTAGAAAATGATCCTCGCTCCTGTCCAGCCACACCTTTTCCGGCAATGGTGACACCTGCTTCTACCTTTTCCATAATATCTTTTGGGATTCCCACTTCCTCGATAATGGCGTCCACCACATCTCTGTCATAAAAACGAATCCCCAGATCTTTTGCTATTTTCCGCCCTATGGCATTACCCCTTGCACCATATTCACATCCTATGGTAATTACAAAATGTTTCATACTATTCCTCATTTCTTCGCTTAGTTTGCGTTGACCTCTCTACACTATGTGCCTTTGTTTATCCCTCGCAAATTTCCTATAATGTAAAGCGAGAAGTTTCCTATAACGGAAAAAAGGCGCACTACTCTCATAGTGACGCCTTTGTCCTTCTTTCCTATCGCATTCCCAATGTCTCTGTTTAGCTCAAGCTTTCAACAGTCTCTTTAATAATCTCTACCGCCTTGTCACACTGCTCTTCATTGACAATCAATGGTGGTACCATACGGATTACATGAGCTCCGATTGCTGTGATCAAAAGTTTACGATCCAAGCAGCCATGCTTGACATCAACACCGTTAATAGCATCATCAAACTCAACACCTACCAACAATCCCTGATGTCTTACCTCTTTTACATGAGGAAGAGTTTCCAGTTTTGCTGCAAAATAATCTCCCATCTTCTTTGCATTGCCCGGCAGATCTCTGTCCAAAATCTCCTGTACTTCTGCCAATGCTGCGGCACAAGATACCGGATGTCCACCAAATGTTGTTCCGTGTGAACCTGCGCTAAATGCTTTGGCGACTTCTGCTGTCGCACAGATCGCGCCGATTGGCATACCACCACCAAGTCCTTTTGCCATAGAAACAATGTCCGGTTTGATACCGTAATTCATATAAGACATTACCTTACCGGTTCTGCCCCATCCGGTCTGTACTTCATCGATCAGAAGAAGCATATCGTTTTCATCACAGAACTTACGAAGACCTGTCATAAATTCTTTCGTTGCAGGATGTACACCACCCTCGCCCTGTACAGGCTCGATCATGATCGCGATCGTGTTTTCTGTACATGCATCCTTAAATGCCTGCAGATCATTATATGGTGCATAAGAAAATCCATAAGTCATTGGACCAAATCCAACCTGGCATCCATTTCCCGGCTGACCGGTTGCTGACATCGCACCAAAGGTTCTTCCGTGAAATCCCATCTTAGCTGTTACAATGTGATAACGGTTTGGACCATATTTTTCAATACCATACTTACGCGCCATCTTAATCATTGCCTCATTGGCCTCTGTACCGGAGTTTTGATAAAAAATCTTATCCATGCCGATCGTCTCGCAAACCTTCTCAGCAAGAAGTGCCTGTGGGATGGTGTATGGATAGTTGAATGTATGCATTACATCGTCCACCTGATCTTTGACTGCAGCTACAACTTTTTCGTTACAGCTTCCGGCATTGTTTACCGCGATTCCTGCATAAAAATCTAAGTAAGCCTCACCATTCTCATCATACAAATACATATCTTTCGCTGTCTCTGCCAGGAAATCGAATCTTTCATAAGTCTCGATCATGTACTTGTTTACCTTGTCCTTACTGTCCTGTTTTGTAAGTCCTGTGTCTTTTAATTTCATATTGCTACCTCCAATTAAGTAAAAACAAAGAGTCGCTTGCGACTCTTTCGCGCTCGAGCGGTGCTGTTTACAGCTAACTTCTTCTCTGCGAGATGCGCATCCTCGCGGAGCTTTTTTTACTTTATAGGAAACAAGAAGT
>JALEPA010000225.1 GCA_022766515.1 Lachnospiraceae bacterium
CGGTGATGTACAGAATACAGAAGATGGTTATCTGTATGCGGATGATTTTGAGTACACAGACAAAAAAGTTGCCGTATTGGATGGCAAAGGTGGTTTGACAGGAGAAACAGAAGACTATATTGCTTCTCGCGGTGGAGACAAGGGTGCGATGGCACGATATACCCATACCGTAAATGGTGCGTTTGAAGTTTATAAGACGGGCACAGGCAACCGGGTACTGAGACAGCAGTTAGATACCGATGCGATCGGTGTACCGGGAGCATGGAACAACGGATCGCCAATGACTGTCATCGGTGACTATCGCTGGACGAACTACACAGCAGCGATCGATTGTATGTTTGAGCATACGGCATCTGCAAAATCACAGTTTGTAACACTTGGTATCCGTCAGACAGGCGGTTATCATACGGTAACAGGCAGCAGCGGATATACTTTGAAAGTAGCGGCAGATGGTACTTGGCAGTTGATGGAACCAAAGACAAAGGGTCGTACCAGCGACAAGGGAATCGAGCTTGCATCAGGTACATTAGATACATCTGTAGTAGCACCGGGTACTTGGTTCCAGGTAAAGGTAAGCGGTGCGGGTAATACGATCAAAGCTTACATTAACGATGAATTGGTAGCAACTTGTGAGGTTACAGATCCAACCTTATCCGGACGAATTGCAATCGGATGTGGTAACACTTATACAAGATTTGACAGTCTTGCAGTAACAAAGATCAAGGGTTATGCACCATACTATACTGAGTATATGGATAACATGGAAACCTACGATCTGACAGCAGAGAAAAACGAAAAATTACAGTACAACGATCAGTGGACACATACTTGTGCGAACCAGAGCATGTATGTATATCAGAGAACCATGTCTTACAGCCAAGGCAAAGGTGCTTCCCTCACCTATCGTTTCAAGGGAACCGGTATGGACATTCTGGGATACAATACAGCTGATTCTAATCAGGTAAAAGTAACCGTAGATGGTACCGTGACGAAGGAAGCAGATTCCTTGTATAATTCTTCTAATATGTGTACTGCATACCGTGTCGATGGATTGGAGTATGGGGAGCATACCGTGACGATTGAAGTTGTCAGCGGTTTCTTACATGTCGATGGCGTGGCAGTGTTAGGTGATCTGTATCAGGGAGAAGAAGTAAAGGTAGCTCCAAAGGTAGGAACAGAGACAAATCTTCCGGAAGAATCATTATCCACTGAGGTACCAACAGGTGTTGTTCCGGGATTGGATCAGGAAGAACCGGCAACTCCAACAAAGACACCTGCGGTAACACCAACGATTAAGCCTTCTACGGCACCAACAGATGCACCAAAAACATCTACAGCATCGGCTCTGAAAAAGGGTACGGTAGTAAACACAACAGCAGGTAAATTTGAAGTAACAGATGTCACAAAGAAAACGGTTGCATTTGCAGCACCGGTGAAGAAGACAGTCAAGAAAGTAGTGATCCCTGCTACGATCAAGGTCAACAACGGTGGTAAGGTTACCACTTATAAGGTGACAGAGATCAAGGCAAAAGCACTTTCCGGCTGCAAGAAACTGACAGCAGTTACCATTGGTAAAAATGTTAAGACGATTGGCAAATATGCATTTGCCAATGCGAAAAAATTGAAGAAGATCACGATCAAGTCAACCAACTTGAAAAAGGTCGGCAAAAATGCGATCAAGGGAATCCAGAAAAAGGCAGTGATTTCCTGTGGTAAAAAGAAGGTGAAGGCTTACAAGAAGTTATTTAAGGCAAACACCGGATATAAGAAAACCATGAAGATTGTCAAATAATGATCCTTCTGCTATAATGATGCGGATGGGCATGAGACATCAATATGTGAGATAAAAGGGGGCAGACCTGATATGCTGCAAAGACTGCATCGGCGAATGGAAGAATTTAACCATAAGCCTACAGAACATATGCTGTATTGGATTAGTATATGGTGCGTGCTTGGAATCGGGTCTGCCTGTCTGCTTGGAATAGCGATCGCACGATGGACAGGAAGCACTACGATACTTCGTTGTAAGATGAAGCTTGCGTTTGGGATTCCCTGTCCGGGGTGCGGTGGAACCAGAGCACTCTGGTATCTATTGCATGGAAACCTGATCAAGGCGGTGTACTACCATGCGTTTGCTGTTTACGGGGCGATTTGGTATCTGGTGTTTTTTGTGAGCCAGACGATCCAAAGAGTGGCGGCAAAGTTTGGAAAGCAAGTGCGAGGAATGCAATTTCATATGAGCTTGTTGTATATAGCCGTTGCTATTCTTATTTTGCAGTATGTATTGAAACTGCTCATTCCCGGATATAATGTGTAATGTCAAATGGCAAGGCTTTTTGAGGGAAAGCGTTATATCGGATACTGAAAAAAGATACAACATGAGGAGGAATATCATGGATAACAATCAAGGACAGAATCAGAATGGACAGGAAGGCTGGACAAATGCATCGGAGTCGAATAATGGCTACACGCAGCAGAATGAGTATTCTCAGCCGGAGTACAATCAGGCACAGCAGGATAACTATTCGCAGTCTCAATACAATAATTACTCACAGCCACAGCAGGATAATTATTCACAGTATAACGGCAATTATACACAACAGCAGTACAATTACTCCCCACAGGGACAAGACACACCGGGTAGAGGTTATGCGATCGCCAGTATGGTGTTAGGTATTTGTGGAATCGTATTTTGTTTCTGCTATGGTATCATTGGCATTATCTGCAGTATTTTGGCACTGGTCATGCATTATAATGCCGTGAAGCTTGATGGCTTTGAGAGCAGCTATGCAAAGGCAGGAAAGATTTGTGGTATCATTGGTCTGGTTTTCGGAGTGATCACTTTAATCCTTTCCATCATTGTTATGATCTTGGGATTATCTATCAATAGCTATGCTACGGTTTTTGGCGTGTAAATAAAGATGTTTCGTAGAGTGCAGATCCCCTTTTGCAGATGCAAAAGGGGATTTTTCTGATGGGATTTTTTCTGAATTTATCAAGAATTATGATGTCAATTGCTATAGAACAAGAAAATCTACACAAAAAATCTACATTTTGTACAGAATGTCATAATGCACAAAAAGATAGGAAAACTGGGCGTTTATCCGATTTTGAAAAAGGTATTTGTATAAAAGTTCACAAAAAATTCAAAAAAAGCTTGTAAATTTTGTAAATATATTATATAATCATTTTACGAAAACGATTTAGTGATTGTCGCAATTGCATTGATTTAATGGAGAAAGGTGACGAAATGTGTCAATTATGATAGGCAATGAGACGACAAAGCTAAAACGAATTTCAGGGTGATATTTCTACTGTAGTTACAGTAAAAATATAAAGCAAACAATTTCTTATTACGAGGAGGGTTTATTATGAGAAAAAAACTTTTAAGCGTGCTGTTGTGTACAGCAATGGCAGCAACCATGTTGACCGGCTGTGGTGGCGGCAACGACACTAAGAAGGGATCATCTGACACAAAGTCAAAAGTTACTGTATCAGATGGAGGTAAGGTATTGAATATCCGTGTTTGGAACGAAGAGTTTAAGACTCGTGTGACAGACAACTATCCTGGATATGAAAAAGTAAGTGACAACGAAGGCAAGATCGGTGATGTAACAGTAAAATGGAACATTACACCTTCTGATGACAACGCATATCAGAACGCTTTGGATGAGGCACTTCTTCAGCAGGATAAGGCAGCAGCAGATGACAAGATCGATCTTTTCCTTGTGGAAGCTGACTACGCTTTGAAGTATGTTGACACAGATTATACATTGGATGTTGTAAATGACCTTGGAATTTCTGAGGACGCATTCAAGGATCAGTATCAGTACACAAAGGATACTGTAACAGATTCTAACGGAAAGTTAAAAGGTGCTTCTTGGCAGGCTTGTCCAGCAGGTATGATCTACCGTCGTGACATTGCTAAGACAGTATTTGGAACAGACGATCCAGACAAGATTCAGGAGAAGTTCAAAGATTGGGATTCTTTCAAAGCTGCAGCTAAGGAGCTGAAAGATGCCGGATACAAGATCACATCTTCTGTAAACGATACATATCGTGTATTCTCTAACAATGTATCATCTAAGTGGGTAGAGAATGGCAAGATCAATGTTGATGCTAACATCAAGAATTGGGTAGATATGTCTAAGGAAATGGTAGACAACGGTGAGACAAACACATATGAGCTTTGGTCATCTGACTGGCAGAACGGTTTCATGAAGAAATCTGATGTATTCTGCTACTTTGGACCAGCTTGGTTCATCGACTTCTCTATGGGTTACACAGATGGTAAGCCAATCAAAGGTTCTGTAGTAGAAGATGGTGGTTGGGCACTCACAACAGGTCCTCAGAACTTCTATTGGGGCGGTACTTGGATCTGCGGTGCTAACGGCACAGACAACAAGAGCCTTGTAAAAGACATCATTGAGACAATGACAACTAACCAGGATGTATTGAAGAGCATCGTTGAGAAGAACAACGACTATGCTAACAATGCTCCATTGATGGATTCTTACAAAGAGGATAAGAGCTTCGGTGATGCTGCACTTGGCGGACAGAACCCAATCCCAGTATTCTCTGAGGGTGTTGGTAAGATTGACATGAGCAACACAACATCTTACGACCAGACATGTACAGAGGAATTCCAGGCTGCTATGAAGGATTACTTCGAGGGCAACACAGCTAGCTACGAGGATGCTTATGCAACATTCGTTGATAAGGTTAAGGTAAAACATCCAGAGCTTGAGGGCTAATCGTTACTGGTTGAAACCAATTGATATGACTTAGGTTATATGCCTGCTTACGCATGTAGGCAGGCATATTTTGACGAAAAAAGGGAGGGTAGTACTTATGAGTAGACCCAAAAAAGGAAGAGTGGAGAAACATAACAAATGGGGTTATATATTTCTGATCCCTTTCGTAGTTGTTTATGTGATCTTCCAGTTAATTCCGTTAGTAAGTACCATTTACAATAGTTTCTATGAGAACTATCGAATGGGATTGATACAGGTGGGACCAAACTTTGTTGGCATGGATAACTATGTCAGCTTGTTTGAAAGTGGCAAATTGTTAATGTATTTTAAGAATACAATGATTATGTGGGTACTGGGATTTGTACCACAGATTTTATTATCTCTGTTACTCGGTGCTTGGTTCTCAGATACCAGATTGAAGTTGAAAGCGTCCGGTTTTTTCAAAACCGTTATTTATTTACCAAATCTGATCATGGCATCCGCATTTTCCATGTTGTTCTTTGCACTGTTTGCTGATCTTGGACCGGTAAACTCTGTATTGCAGCACATCGGCGTGATCAAAGAACCATATTCTTTCCTTTCTCATGCAGCCAGTGCAAGAGGTTTGGTAGGATTCATGAACTTTTTGATGTGGTTTGGTAATACAACCATCTTGCTGATGGCAGGTATGATGGGTATTGATCCGGCATTGTTTGAGGCAGCAGAGGTTGATGGTGCTACTTCAACACAGGTATTTTTCCGAATTACCATGCCATTGCTTAGACCGATTTTGATCTATGTATTGATCACTTCATTGATCGGTGGATTGCAGATGTACGATGTACCACAGATTCTGACAAATGGTATCGGTGGACCGTCTGATACAACGATGACCCTGATCATGTACTTGAACAAGCAGTTGTATAGTAAGAATTATGGTATGGGTGGTGCCTTGTCTGTATTGATGTTTATTGTGACAGGTATCTTGAGTTTGATCGTGTTCAAAGCATTTGCACAGAGAAAGGAGGCATAATCAATGGATGAATATAATAGGACAGGAAAAGGCGTTGGTATTCATGCAAGAAGAGCCATCGCATACATTGTTTTAATTTTAGTAACCTTTATGTGCCTCTTCTGGTTCTATGTGTTATTTATTAATGCAACTCGCGGACATGCGCAGATCCAGATGGGATTCTCAGCAATTCCGGGTGATCAGTTTTTTCATAACTGGACAAAATTGATGAACAGTACGCAGCCGGTTTGGCACGGTCTGTTTAACAGTGTATTTATTGCCGTATGTACGGCGATTCTGACAACCTATTTTTCAACAATGACAGCATATGCAATTCATGTTTATAACTTCAAGTTGAAAAATGTAATGTTTACTTTTATCCTGATGATCATGATGATCCCTACACAGGTTACAGCACTTGGTTTTTATCGTTTGATGATGGATTGGAATCTGATCGATTCCTTTATCCCATTGATCGTACCTGCCATTGCTTCTCCGGTTACCTTTTTCTATATGAAACAGTACATGGAATCATCCCTTCCATTGGAGATCATTGAGGCATCCAGAATTGATGGATCAGGAGAGTTCCATACATTCAATCGTATGGTACTTCCTATTATGAAACCTGCTATTGCAGTTCAGGCAATCTTTGCATTTGTAAGCAGCTGGAACAACTTCTTTATTCCTGCGCTGATCCTTACAAAAGACCAGAAGAAGACATTGCCTATCTTGATCGCTTTGTTGCGCCAGGCTGACTTCCTGAAAAAGGATATGGGTCAGGTGTACATGATGATTGCATTCTCGATCTTCCCTGTTATCGTGGTATATTTGATCTTATCAAAACATATCGTACAGGGTGTTGCACTTGGTAGTGTAAAAGGTTGATCTATTTATCAAAAAATGCAAAACACTATATCACATCTATTGTGGATGTGGTATGGTGTTTTTTT
>JALEPA010000257.1 GCA_022766515.1 Lachnospiraceae bacterium
ACAGGAAAAACTCTGGCTGAAATTGACCTGTCGATCTCCCGGAATATCAACTATCATCAAGCCATCCGACAAACGCATGACATTCTCGATGGAATCTGCCAATCGTTTTTCAATACCGGGGCGTACCACAAGTCGATCCACCATGACTTCAATATTATGCTTCTTGTTTTTTTCCAGTTTGATCTCCTCTGAAAGATCATAGACATGTCCATCCACGACCACACGCACATAGCCACTCTTCTTTGCCGATGCAAAGACCTTCGCATGCTCTCCCTTTCTTCCTCTTACAACCGGTGCCAACAACTGCAGTCTTGTCCCCTCGGCATATGTCATGATCTCATCCACGATCTGATCGACCGTCTGTCTCTTGATCTCCTTGCCACACTTAGGACAATGCGGAATACCGATTCTTGCAAACAGTAAACGATAATAATCATAAATCTCTGTCACCGTACCGACCGTTGATCTCGGATTACGGTTGGTCGACTTCTGATCGATCGAAATTGCCGGAGAAAGTCCCTCTATGCTCTCCACATTCGGCTTCTCCATTCTTCCTAAAAACATTCTTGCATAGGAAGATAACGACTCCATATATCGTCTCTGTCCCTCTGCATAGATCGTATCAAACGCCAAAGACGACTTACCGGAGCCACTCAAACCCGTCAGTACCACAAACTGATCTCTGGGAATATCAATATCGATCCCCTTTAAGTTGTGCTCCCTTGCGCCTCTGATCTTTATATATTTTGTCAGCTCATCATGCTTACCCATAACTTACACTCCATTCTGTTTACTTGCACTTCCTTCTGCACAAATGCGTCTGCGGAATAGAACCTAGTATAGCACTTTTCCCAGGCGGAAACAAGTACATATGTTCGATTTTCATATGGACCGTTTTCATTTTGACGATCTCTATCATTTTCCTATCATATCTTTTCCTGTTTTTTCCTTGAAGTAAGCACTGTTTTTTTATATAATATACCTTAATATTACATCTGTTATTACGAATTTTTACCAGGAGGGAGTATACCTTGTCAGAGAAAACTACCAAATTGATTGCTGTATGTGCAGC
This sequence comes from Lachnospiraceae bacterium, assembly GCA_022766515.1. Taxonomy (GTDB): domain Bacteria; phylum Bacillota; class Clostridia; order Lachnospirales; family Lachnospiraceae; genus Butyribacter. The sequence continues at coordinate 1,073 of JALEPA010000257.1, forward strand.
AGATATGAGCATTGATTACAACGACCGTTTTTTTGATGCCTTCAAAAAACATGCGAGTCGCTTTGGTTTTAAAATATTGTTTTTTAATGCATTCAGCCCCTTGTTCTGGCAGCAAAAGCATGATACCGGTGAGGGCAGCATTTATCGACTGATCAACCCTCATCTCTTGGACGGGATCATTATGTTGGGCGAAACGATCAAAAACGATGACCTGCGCCACTATATTGCCACTCGTGCTAACGAAGCCGGTATTCCTGTCATTTCCATTGAGCATCCGGTGGATGGCTGTATCAATATTTTGTACGAATACGAATCAACAATGCGTAAACTGATCCAGCACCTGATCGACGATCACGGATGCAGGACGATCAATTTCATTTCCGGCATCAAAGATAATACTTTTTCCGAGGAACGACTTGCCGTGTACAAAAGCGTACTGGAAGAAAATCATATCCCGGTTGAAGAAGAACGGATCGGCTATGGTGAATTTTGGTATGGTCCAACACAAAAAGTCGTACAGAACTTTTTGGACAGTTCCCTTCCTTTTCCGGATGCGATCGTCTGTGCCAATGACAGCATGGCAATCGCCACGATCCAATATTTGAACGAACATGGCTATAATGTACCGGAAGATGTTGCCATAACAGGATTTGACGGTATTGAGGAAGCTTTGGATTTTATCCCGCCGCTCACCACGATCCGTTATGATATGGACGGTACGGTACTTCGCTGTTTTCGGATCATGACTTCTCTGCTGGCACACAAAGAGCCTGAAGAACCTTTACAGATCCTATCAGAGATTGTCTACGGATCTTCCTGCGGCTGCCAGACTTCTTCAAAGAATGCATTGACCAAATATAACCGCATGACGACAAAGTTACATTCGCGTCTGAACGATCACCGCCATTTCAATGAGATCCAGATCTACATGGCTGCTGACCTGACCGATAACGATTCCTTTTTCGGTGTATTTGACAGTATCAAACAATATGCGGACGAGTTCCGTAGTGACAAATTCTGGCTGTGCATTGTCGATGACTTTTTGGTAGAGCAGGAAGAATTATCCGATATTATCGACAAGAGTAATTTTCATCGAAACGGCTATTCCGCTAAGATGAACATGATGTTGTCACGTATCAACAACGAATGGCAGGGTATTACGGATTTTAACACTTCGGATCTGTTACCGGACTTGACTAATATCCTCAAGGAAGAAGATGCCTTAATGTTCTTCCCTCTCCATGTGTTAGATCAGACGATCGGCTATGTAGCGATCGCCTACGACTATGAACGAATGAACATGGAGCATATGTACCATTTCGTTATGAATATCAGCAATGCGTTGGAGAATACCAAAAATCATCTCCGGCAGAAAAATATCATTGCTTCTTTGGAAAATAAATACATTCATGATCCAATGACCGGTCTGTTTAACCGTCGAGGATTCTCTCAGCGAGTAGAGCCTCTATATAAGAAGTGTCAGGAAAACGGACAGGCGATCTTCATTGTGTCCGCTGACTTAAACGGTCTGAAACCGATCAACGACACTTACGGACATGCAGACGGTGATATTGCGATCTCTACAGTTGGGCAGGCATTATCACATGTGTCCCCTTCCAATGCAACCTGCGCCCGCTTTGGTGGTGATGAATTTGTTGCCGCTTGGCAGGCTGACACGATGGATGAAACGGAATTCCGTCAGAAGATGCAAAAATACCTTGATGATTTTAATGCCTCTTCCGGCAAACCTTACCATATTTCTTCCAGCATCGGTGTGGTCATCGCTGTTCCGAATAACAGTGTCACTTTGGAAGAATTCATCAAATTTGCCGATGAAAAAATGTACAAAGAAAAAGTAAAATTCCATCAGGAGCATGACCCAAGATAGGCAAATATAACACTTTCTGATACAAAAATTCTTCTAACACATCATTTTTATATCAGAAAATTTTATAACACAGAAATGGAGCTTAGCAGAAACGATGATGCATATTGTACTATGTAACTGGAAAGCATACCAACAACAGGATATTTACGATACCTTATGTTCCTTGGGGCATAAGGTATTTCCTTTTACTGTTCCAACCGATCACTGTGAAGATAATCCTTTGTTCGTGGAACAGTTTTGTGCATTTTTGCAGCAACATCCTGTCGACCTTGTATTTTCCATCAATTACTTTCCTATCGTGTCTGATGCCTGCTATGAACAGGACATTCCCTATGTCGCCTGGACTTGTGACAGTCCCCTGATCTCCTTATATCATGAATCGGTCTTCCATCCTTGTAATCATCTCTTTTTCTTCGATCACAAAGATTATACAACCTTTCGTGATATGGGAGTCGCACATGCTTACTATTTGCCATTAGCCGCAAATGTAGAACGACTGCGTTCACAGACACCAGATGACGGGCAGACCTATGATGTATCATTTGTCGGCAACCTGTACCTGCACAATTCCTATGATCAGATTGCCGACAAACTTCCTCCCTATTTATCCGGCTACTTCGACTGCGCTTTGGAAGCGCAGCAGCAGATTACCGGAGGAAGTCTTCTTCCTACATTATTGACGGATGACATTTGCGACCAACTGGAACAATATGTACATTATGAAAAATCCGAACGGTCATTTAGCGATACCAGATTGTTATTTGCAACGACTGTACTGGGATTTAAAGCAGCCTCCTTACAACGAATGCATTTATTAGACCGTCTTTCTCTTGCTGTCCGCAAAACAGGACACAAGCTGCATTTGTTTACGGAAAATACGAATGCCAATCTTCCACTGCTGCAAATGCATCCACCGATCGACTATTATACCAAGCTGCCATGTCTATACCAAAACAGCCTGGTCAACTTAAATATTACGATCCCCAATATTCAAACGGGACTCCCACTACGCATCTGGGATGTATTGGGAAGTGGAGGTTTCCTGCTGACAAATGCTCAGGCGGAAATCGCCGAATGGATGGATATTGGTACTCACCTGGAAACCTTTGAAAACGAGGAAGAATTGATCGATAAAACACAGTATTACCTGGCTCATGATACCGAACGGCAAAAGATTGCTCAAAACGGTTTGCAGCTCGTACAGGAAAACCACACTCTGCGCCAACGATTAATTTCTCTGTTGACGCAGCTTACTCTTTAATGATCGCCATCTTCGCACACCGGATGGCAATGTAAAATGTTATTGTGTGCAGAAATGAGGATTACCATGAAACCATATACTTTTTATGCCGAAGAAAACAAACACCTGGAGGAACGCTTCTCGCTGGCAAAAAGCCGGATACAGGAATTGCTTACCGATCCGGAAGTGAACGCTCCTTATGATGATTATACACAAAAAGTCTGTTCTTTTCTGTCCGTAATATTGGACACCTGGGACAGTGTGCAATCCGGAGAATTTTATGAACTGTCTCTGGAAGAATTGCAGGAACAGAATCATATTTTATACGAAGATATTTTACCGGAGCACTATGCTGTCAGTTATGCCAATCCGGATTATGCCGTCAAACAGTTTGGTCAGGAAATGGGACAGTATCTTTGTGTGTTATATGCAGAGCTGCGCGGTAATATTGTTTATGTCTTTGAGCAGCATTTACAATATCTCACAATGACCTTGGAACTGTTCTTAGAAATTCATTCGATTCTTGCACAGGAGGACTTTACAACGGAAGAAGTACGACACGCACTTTACTATTACTGTTTTGACTATGCAGATATTGCAATCGCTGATCGCACTCGTTCCCTGTTAGATCCTGCTATGGATTTTGCAACACAGATCATTTTGAATTGTGATTTACACGATATGCGGTATCTGTATTACTTTGGTGAGTATATTTCTGATAATGAATTACAGACCGCCTCTTATCTGTCTACGCTTCCTCTGTCCCAAATTCAGGACATGGCAGCGACTTACACAGAAGGTTATCGAAAAGGTTTTGAGATCTATCAAATGGATCTTAGCAAAAAAGAAACCGTCAATATCCGTTATACACTGGGATTTGAACGGATGGTCAAGGAAGCGATCCTGCAATTTCAAAACATGGGTCTGGACACTTGTCTTTACCGCGCCGGCGTCAGTATGACAACGCGCTCTCCGCGCGGCAAGATCGGCTATTATGGTGGATCTGCCAATAAGCAGTACGACTATGACCACCGCATGGATGATGCCATTATTTTTGACAAGGCGTATGCCGACCGCCGACTTGCCATGCAAAGAGAAGCCTATCAATCTCTTAAGAAAGAGGCTTCGGTCTATGCCGGTCCTGCTGTCATCGAAACCTTTGGAGAACATCCATTTACACCGGAAGAAAAAACAACGATCCCAAAGGATTCCGACAAACAGCGGAATGCCCGTTTGGATTACCAGGCAAAATCTTCACTCCTGACCAATGAGTTTATTCCGGGAGACGAAGTAAGCTTTACGATCATTGCATATCCGGTTCCGGAGATCGGTGATCAATATACCGATATTTTTGCAGACACGATCCGTGTCAACACACTGGATCAAACACAGTACGAAAAGATCCAGACAACCATTATCGAAGCATTAGATCAGGGAGAATCCGTCACCGTGACCGGAAGAAACGGCAATCGCACAAATATTACCGTCAGCCTCACGGATATTAGCGATCCTGCAACACAGACAAAATTTGAAAACTGTCTTGCAGATGTCAACATTCCATTAGGCGAGGTCTTCACCTCCCCTAAATTAGAAGGCACCTGCGGTGTTCTTCATGTGACCAAAAGCTACCTCAACGGGTTGTGCTATCACGATCTTCAACTCACTTTCCAGGATGGCGTTATGACAGAGTACACTTGTGAGAACTTTGATGATGCGAAGAAAAATCAGGATTATATCAAAAATAATCTGCTCTTCCAACACGACACGCTTCCTATGGGTGAATTTGCGATCGGCACCAATACAACTGCTTACGCAATGGGACAAAAATTCCAGATCTCCCATCTGCTGCCAATCCTGATCGAGGAAAAAACAGGACCTCACTTTGCGATCGGAGATACCTGCTTTTCTCATGAGGAAGAAATGCGTACCTATAACCCGGATGGCAAAGAAATGATGGCGAAAGAAAACGATTATTCCCGTCTGCGCCATACGGACAGCAAACATGCATATTTTAACTGCCACACCGATATTACTATTCCTTATCATGAACTTGATACGATCGTTGTAAACACAAAAAAAGGAGAACCGATCACCATTATCCAAAACGGTAGATTTGTTCTCCCCGGTACAGAGGCTCTCAACGAAGTCCTCTGATCGTAAGACACATTCCAAGCATCTTAAATATTTTTTTTACAAATGTCCTGCAGACAGCACTCATCACATTTGGGTGCTGTCCTGGCAGAACAAATATCTCTTCCATGAATCACAAAGCGATGACAGAGCGCACTTCCCTCTTCCGGCGGAATGATCTTCCACAACGCCATTTCCACTTTCTTAGGTTCCTTGATCCCATCGACCAATCCCATACGATTTACCAAGCGAATACAATGCGTATCCGTGACGATCGCAGGTTTGCCAAACACATCCCCCATGATCAGATTAGCACTCTTGCGCCCCACTCCGGGCAAACGAAGCAACTCATCAAATTGATCCGGAACTTTGCAGTCATATTCATCCCGCAGCATTTTCATGCAGGCACTAATATCTCTGGCTTTGCTCTTTCCCAAACCACATGGTCGAACAATCTCTTCGATCTCCTCTACAGGAGCATCCGCTAACGCCTCGATCGTTGGAAACTTTTCATATAATGTCGGAACGATCTGATTGACTCTGGCATCCGT
>JALEPA010000264.1 GCA_022766515.1 Lachnospiraceae bacterium
TTATCGTAGTACCAACACAGGCCTTCCGGTCCATAGGTACACTCCATCATTCCTAACGGAGAAACAAGATAATCAAACAACTCCTGTATTTTATCAAGATGCTTGGATGAAGCACTCGCCCCCATCCTCAGATTGCAGATCCACTGCATATCATTACGGGATACTGCGACTACAGCATCTTCAGGTACTACCGGATACATAGCCTGATCGGCCTGCAAATGTTTCTCTGTATTATATTCCTTACAAACGAAATTTGCCGGATACCATAGCACCTTTCCAGACTCCACTTTTGCCATCATATCCTCATAGCTGTCTGTACGCGATTGCGGATCCAACAAGCCATCCCGGTAACATTCATTCCAACGCTTTAAGGACTGAATAAACACTGTGTCACCTTCCGTGCCACTCTCTGTTCCAAGCAGATCCTGCGTTTCTCCCTGCGCATTATACAGCCAGAATCGGCTCTTCTGCGAATATCCATAGTAAGCACTCAACAGACTCGATGCAGGAGCGATCACCGCCTCCTTGGTATCCCCAAAATCCGTCAAACTGATCGCATATTTGTTGCCTGATGCCTGTTTCATTTGCTTTAATAATGCTCTAAAATCTGCAAAGTTCGCAATTGTCGGAGCACCACACTTCTCATACAGATCATACCGCACATCCCATGTCCAAGTAAAGTCATCATGGCATCTATCACCATACTGCATCTCATAGTAATACGATCCATTGGATAACTTAGCGAGACGATTCTCTTTGAGTCCCTTCTCCAAATCCGGGAAGTCAATATTTACTGCTTGATCCTTATTCCAAATAAATAAGTCGATATCCTTATAAATATCTTTGCTGTCATGATAGTCGCTTTCTACGATTAATTTTATATCAAAACGCTGCTCCAATAATTTGGCATACCAACCACTCTGCTCTCCCAGTTTGCCGGAACTGTCCTGCAACACATGCAAGGTGACGATCTCTTTATTCTGTGTCGGTTGCTTACTCGTCTGCGCTGCCTGTTTGCCTGTAGTAGCCTTTCCGTTATTTCCGTTTGTCAGGAACACGGCGATCAAGGCACCTGCTAATACCACAATGAAAATTCCAATATATTTCTTCGTGCGTTTCTGCGCCAATACATTTTTCACACGATGTTTTGTCGTATGTGCTCCAAATGCAAGCTGTCCAAGTACATTGGGACGCCTCATCGCAAAATGTAACAAACTTTCGGAATACTGCGCTCTCTGCTCCTTGTCGCAGTCACGAAGAACATATTCATCACAACTCATTTCCATATCCCGTTCCATCATCACATAGGCAACCCATACAAGCGGATGAAACCAATACAGGATCAGCAAAACGGATGCCAAAAGCTTGGTCAAATAATCCTTGCGGGCGATATGGTAATTTTCATGTGCCAAAATATAGGACTGCATTTTGCCACCTTACTCACAGAGTCCCCTTCTGTCTTCGTGGTATCTTCCGGCAGCACCGCATCCTCTGCAAGAGATACATTTGGTGCCGCTTCCCCCTGCAACTTCTGACCGGACTTGGAGTTTTGCGCCTGTTTGGCACCAGCCTGTTGCTTGTTCTTTCCATCCAAAGAATCTTTCAAGGACTGCTCCCCGACCACACGACTGACGACCGCGCCACCATCCGGCACAATGTTATAGAGACTGATCGGTGAGGAAAATCCCATTGGAATGAGCAGTGATAACGCCACCACTCCCCACAGATAGTACGAATACTTAGCCGGAAATTTCCGCAAAAATAATCTTCGTATCAACAAAACTGCTACAATAACAACTGCCGCTCGATAACTTGTTTCCCATAACCAAAATACTATCCTCTCCATACTGATACCCCCTTAATGCTCTTTTCGATAACGATCGATCATGTCTTGAATTTCTTTTGCTTCTTTTTCTGAAATGTTTCTCTCTCCCAAAAATGCTGCCAGAAATCTTGGCAGAGAACCGGAAAACGTCCGATCTATGAAATACGCACTCTCATCTGCCTGTACCCTCTCCTGTGGAATCAATACCGAAACAACGGCATTCTCATTCTGGATATACCCCTTCTGGCATAACTTTCGGATCGTCGTGTAAGTCGTCGACTTCTTCCAACCCAGCCGCTCCTCACATAACTTAACTAACTCCCCCGAATTTACCGGTGCTTCCTGCCATACTACTTGCATAAAACGATAATCACTGTCACATAACTTCAAATATTCCATTTGCCACCTCATTTCTAACTTCCCCGATTGATTCTTGGTTTATAATTATAAACCTGTTACTATAAGTTTATAGTTATAAACCAAAAATGTCAAGTAGTTTTTTTATTAAAAAAGCGCTTGACATATAGCAATACAATATTTATAGTGTATTTTATATTCCATATGTATCTATTTAATTTTTATCTGTTACTTTTCTACATTGCTTGATTTTTTAGGCAAACACATCTATACTAGTAAGAAAGGAGTCAAATGACTAACAGCAAAAGCACTATCCAATGGCATCCTGCCTTTTGCGCAGCATTGGAACTGGAATTTCAAAAAGATGCTGATGCATTAGAATTTCAGAGAGAGTATTCATTAAGTCGTAAGCTTTTACTGGTAGACCTCATTGTAATCAAAAAGGAAAACTGTGCCATGCATAATAATATTGGTGCTATATTTCGCAAATATAATCTTTTTGAATACAAATCCGAGGACGCAGCACTGAATGTGGATACCTATTTTAAGACACTGTCTTATGCATTTTTATACAAAAGTGCTGGTGACATTGTGGATCAAATTGACATCAGATCCATCACCATATCTTTTGTCCGAGCCCGTAAACCTATAAAATTATTTCAATGGTTCAATAAAAATGGCTACACAATCCTCCCTAGATATTCAGGAATTTACTATATCACGAAGGACGGCTTTCCTCCTACGCAGTGCATTATTTTATCCGAGCTATCCGGAGAGGAACATATTTTTTTACAGGCATTAAAAAAGACTTTATCACAACAGCAAGTAGAGCAATTTATTCTTGCTGCCACATCGTCTTCTACCCAAAAAACAGACGATTGTATCAATGCCATGTTAGCCATTATGTTACAACATAACAAGCAGCTATTTCACAATATCTATCAAGGAGGTAATGTTACGATGTGTGAAGCACTACGCGAATTATTTCATGATGAATTAGAAGAACGAGAAGCAAAAGGCATTGCCCTTGGGCAATTAAAAGGCTCCATCCAAACGCTATATCAATACTGCTCTCTTTCTGTTCCTGAAATTGCACAGGAGGTCAACAAACCGGAGGATTTCGTCCGTGAAGTTATTGGGGAATTGAGCAACTAAAACCTTATTATTTACATCAAAAAAGCCAAGTCATGTAGATACCCCGCTACATGACTTGGCTTCTTGCTATGATCCTTGGATCGATCATGACCCCCCAGATCAATGATTCTATTTTTTACAATAATGATGCACGAATTTCTTCTCCGCTCATGCGGCTTAAATATGCAGGTGGGATATCAAATACTGTCTTGCATCCAAACTGTTTCTCGCTTGCCATACGATATGCTGCTCTTGCATAGGCGATCAAAACACTGGAAGTAAATTCCGGATTGGAATCCAATTTTAAGCTATACTCGATCAGATGCTTATTTTCTTTATTCCAACCGGTCACCCCACTGCGAAGAACAAATCCACCGTGAGGAATACCACTGTGATCTCTCTGCAACTCCTCTTCACTGATGAAATGAACGGTCGTATCATAATCTGCAAAGTAGTTTGGCATCGTCTTGATCTCCTGCTCTACCTTAGCAGCATCTGCACCCTCTTCCAGTACAATAAAACACTCTCTCGTGTGTTTCTGTCTTGTTGTAAATTCAGGATTTTCTCCCGCGCGAACTGCCTCTAATGCACTTTCTACAGGAATCGTATACTGTTTTGCATCTTTTACACCTTCAATGCGGCGTACCGCATCAGAATGTCCCTGGCTGACACCTTTGCCCCAGAATGTGTAATCGCTTCCCTCAGTCAAGATCGCATTGCCATACAGACGGTTCAGAGAAAACATTCCCGGATCCCATCCAACAGAAATGACAGCCACATGATCTCCTTCTACTGCTGCGGCATCAACTGCTGCAAAATGCTCCGGGATCTTGGCATGTGTGTCAAAGCTGTCAATGACATTAAAATATTTGGCATACTCCGGCGTCTGCTTAGGCAGGTCTGTTGCACTTCCTCCACACAAGATCATCACATCGATCTTGTCCTTCCAATCTAACACATCATCCACTTTGCAGACCTTTGCGGTCTCTGTCAAAATAGAAACGGCAGCCGGATCTCTTCGTGTAAATACTGCCACCAATTCCATGTCCTCATTTTGGCGAATGGCGCACTCTACACCACGACCCAAATTTCCGTAACCTAAAATTCCGATTTTAATACTCATTGTTTTTATACTCCTCTCTTTACTTCAGCATCATAAACATTTCCCTATGCCACTTATTTTTCTAAATAACTTCCCACCTTTCAATGTAAATATCATAACATACTGGTATTTTATCGTCAAAATCTATACTTTTAATAAAATATTACATCAAATAAAACACACTTTATATGTTTTTAATAAAATAACACATATCCTGATCATGTTTTTCCTGATAACCCAATGCTGTAAAACACCTTATTGATCCAACATTTTGTTTTTTAACTGTAGCAGCTAAACATTTTACTTTCTCTTCTATATCTCTCTGTTGTTCTAACAAATGCAGCATCATCTTTCCCATTCCCTGCCCTCTAAATTCTTTTGCAACTGAATAACTAATGATACCTTTTTCATCACAAACCTCCACACGAACTTGCCCTACATCCTGATTATCAATTTTCGCGATATACATATAACAATTAGGATCTGCAATCTTACGATCAAACCACGCACAATGCTCTGAATATGTAATTATATGTGTTTGAAGAGAATTGTTCCGACATTCCGGATCATTGCACCATAAAAACAATTTCTCTTTTTC
>JALEPA010000020.1 GCA_022766515.1 Lachnospiraceae bacterium
GAAAGCTCTTGCACCAACAGGCGACAAGCGTATCGGATCTAACCCACATGCAAACGGTGGTAAGCTCCTTCGCGATCTTCGTTTACCTGATTTCCGTGATTACGGAATTGAAGTTCCAACACCTGGCGCTGTAGAGGCTCAGGATATGATCGAGCTCGGTGGATTTGTAAGAGATATCTTCAAATTGAACGAGGATTCTAAGAACTTCCGTATCTTTGGACCGGACGAGACTATGTCTAACCGTCTTGGCAAGGTATTCGAAGTAACAAACCGTGATTGGAATAACGACAAGTATGACAGCGACGAGTTCTTAGCTGCAGATGGTCGTGTTATGGACTCTATGCTGAGTGAGCATATGTGTGAAGGATGGCTCGAAGGTTATCTGTTGACCGGACGTCATGGTTTCTTCGCAAGTTACGAAGCATTTATCCGTGTTGTAGATTCTATGTGTGCACAGCATGCTAAATGGTTGAAAGTTTGCAATCAGCTTCCTTGGAGACAGTCTATCGCTTCCTTGAACCTGATCCTTTCTTCTAATGTATGGCAGCAGGATCACAACGGATTTACTCACCAGGATCCTGGATTCCTGGATCATATCGCTAACAAGAAAGCAGATGTCGTAAGACTTTATCTGCCACCAGATACAAACTGTCTGTTATCTTGCTTCGATCACTGCATCAGAAGTAAAGATTATGTCAATGTATTGGTAACATCTAAGCATCCAAGACAGCAGTGGCTGACAATGGAGCAGGCCGTTAAGCATTGTACACAAGGTATTGGTATTTGGGAGTGGGCAAGTAACGATCAGGGCGAAGAGCCGGATCTCGTTATGGCATGCTGTGGTGATACTCCTACACTGGAGACACTGGCTGCTGTTACAATCTTGCGTGAAGCTATCCCAGAGCTTAAGATCCGCGTGATCAATGTAGTTGACTTGATGAAACTTGAGCCAAATACAAAGCATCCTCACGGATTGACAGATGCTGATTATGATACTTTGTTCACAAAGGACAAACCTATCATCTTCGCATTCCACGGATACCATACATTGATCCACGAGTTGACTTACAGAAGAACCAACCGCAACATCCATGTATATGGTTACAAAGAGGAAGGAACGATCACAACTCCATTCGACATGCGTGTTCAGAACGAGATCGATCGTTTCAGCCTGGTAAAGAATGCGATCAAGCATTTACCACAGCTTGGAAATCGTGGTGCATATCTTGTACAGAAGATGAACGACAAGTTAGTTGAGCATAAGCAGTACATCCATGAATATGGTATTGATATGCCAGAGATCAGAGATTGGCAGTGGAGCACACCGGAGGATAAATAAGATTCCTCTGGGCGCTTGCCCGGTCTAATCACAGATAAATATATGTGAAATCAAAAAACCAGCAGGAAAATCATTTTCCTGCTGGTTTTGTTTTATTATCATGTTGTTTGTTACGATACAAGCTCTTATAAAATATGCTCTTTCTCTCTATCGTTTACTTTCCCTCTATAGTTTGGATACGAACAGCGTACGAATAGCATTTAACACTGCTAATACCATGACTCCTACATCCGCAAAGATCGCTACCCACATGTTTGCGATTCCCAATGCACCAAGTAACAGGCACAATGCTTTTACTCCCAATGCAAAGACAATATTTTGGTGAACAATGCGCAAACATTTTCTTGCGATACGAACTGCCTTTGCGATCTTCAATGGATCATCATCCATCAGCACGACATCTGCCGCCTCGATCGCTGCATCAGAGCCAAGAGCACCCATTGCGATTCCAACATCTGCACGGGATAAAACCGGTGCATCATTGATTCCATCACCTACGAAGGCAAGTTTTGCCTTGCCCTTCTGCTCTCCCAGCAGTTTTTCTACCATTTCCACTTTGTCTGCCGGTAACAGTTCGCTATGCACCTCGTCAATCTGCAACTCAGCCGCAACACTTTCTGCCACACGACTGTCATCACCGGTCAACATAACGGTTCGCTCGATTCCTGCCTTATGCAGTGCACGAACTGCGTCTTTTGCCGCTGGCTTCAAGACATCTGCGATCAAAATATGACCGCTGTATTCGCCATCTACTGCCACATGAACGACCGTACCTACTTTATGACACTCTTTTGCCTCTACGCCAATTCTACGCATCAGCTTGGCATTTCCGACTGCAACGGTTCTACCATCTACTTTAGCGATCACACCATTTCCGCCAATTTCCTCTACATCGCTGACAGCACCGGCATTGATCTCTTCTCCATATGCCTGCTGCAGGCTCTTACTGATCGGATGGCTGGAATGACATTCTGCATGCGCTGCAAGACGAAGCAGTTCCTTCTCTTCCAAAGCATTGTGATGAACACCAACCACTTTGAAGACACCCTGTGTCATCGTTCCGGTCTTGTCAAATACAACACAACGGACATCCGACAATGTCTCCAAATAGTTAGAACCCTTGACCAGCACACCTTCATGACTGGCACCACCGATTCCGGCAAAAAAGCTCAATGGAATACTGATGACCAGTGCACATGGACAGCTGATAACCAGGAAGGTAAGCGCACGGTAGATCCAATCACCCCATGCTGCACTCTGTCCCAACAATAACATCTGCACTAATGGTGGCAATACTGCCAATGCTAAAGCACCATAGCATACCGCAGGTGTATAATATTTTGCAAACTTGGTAATAAAGTTCTCGGATCTGGACTTCTTGGAACTGGAATTTTCCACCAGATCCAAAATCTTAGATACCGTTGATTCTCCAAATTCTTTTGTCGTACGAATCCGAAGCACACCAGTCATGTTGATACATCCACTGATGACTTCATCGCCCGGCTGTACCTCGCGAGGCTTGCTCTCACCGGTCAGCGCACTCGTATTCAGCGAAGCGTTTCCCTCTTCCACAATACCATCAATCGGTACTTTCTCGCCCGGCTGCACCACGATCACACAGCCGATCTCCACCTCATCGGGATCGATCTGCTCCAGCTTGCCGTTCACCTCAATGTTGGCATAATCCGGTCGTATGTCCATCAGTTCACTGATATTGCGACGGCTCTTGCCCACTGCATAACTCTGGAACAACTCTCCGATCTGATAAAACAGCATAACCGCTACGCCTTCGGTATACTCGCCCAAAGCGATCGCACCTACTGTTGCCACCGCCATCAGGAAGTTCTCATCAAACACCTGACGGTTCAGGATTCCTTTTCCTGCCTTGCGTAAAATATCATAGCCAATGACCAGATAAGGAATCAAAAACAATCCAAATCGTAGCCATCCTTTTACCGGAAGCAATGCTATCGCTACCATCATCACGGAAGCCACGATAATGCGGATCAAAACTTTTTTTTGTTTTTTATTCATATAAAACCAACTTTCTGATTGCTTTCCTTAGAAAAAGATCTCGCAGTCGTCTTCTACTTTTTTGCAGTTCTTAAGAACAGTAGGCATAACATCTGCAGGTGTCTTACCTTCCTCAAATTCTACGATCATTTTCAATGCCATAAAATTCACAGTTGCGTCCTTGACACCTTCTGTCTTCTTCGCTGCCTCTTCCATCTTTGCTGCACAGTTTGCACAATCCACATCAATCTTATAAGTCTTCTTCATAATAATCCTCCATTCTTGACGATTGATCCATTGCTATTGGGGATAGTCCCGACAATGGATCGCCGATGCTTAATCTGTTGCCTTTTACATATGAACAATTATTCATATGTTTGTTTGTATTATAGCACCCTCCCTCTTTTTGTCAAGTATTTCTCTAAAAATATTAGAAAAAGTGTATTATTATGAATCCTGCTGCTGTAATCCCATCGACAGATCATATTTGGTGATTTTTCCGTTCACGCGCAATTCTCCGTAAGGATATGCGTCAAAGTCTGCAAAGCGGCTCACTTTCGGAATCATCTGCATGGAGTTTTTACCAATATAAGTCAAACGCAGCAAATAACCTTCCTGTGTTGCATGTTTCATTTTTTCCGGTGCGACAACAAACTCACCCTTTTTATTTAGATCTCCAATCCCGATCTTCTGCTTGTAAAATACTTTCTTCGTTGCCTGATCCTGCAATTCTATCAGGTACTCCGGTGTTGATGGCAGTATCGGCTGTTCCGGCAACTCAAAATATAAGGTCAATCGATTCCACTGTCCCTTTCGCACATACTGATTTTGTTGCAAAGTCTGCTCTAACAGATAGGGAACGACACCCAGTTCTTCCTGTACGGAAACAGAGTCTCCCACAATACGGCTCTGATAGAAATGCCTCCGTACCCGATGGCGTTCCTGTTTCCAAATAACGCCCTGTGTGATCACGACCGCAGCCGCACTGATCACCAATAAACCCCTGCCTGCAATATGCTGCACTTTTTTTCTATGCGAATCCTGCCTGTTAGCAAATACTCCTGCATAACCATATTCCATTCCGTCTGCCATCAGGATCAGATAGACGCCCATAAAGCAGATATTATATTTTCGATTGGCCTCCCAAAGCATAAAGAACAAGACTGCTCCCAAAAAAGTCAACGCAAACAGAAACATTTCACTGCATTGTTTTTCTCTAAGCTGACGCACCAAGGAAAAACAGAGGAACAGAAAAATGCACATACGAAATGCCTGTGTGTATAATAAGAAGTTTCCGTTATTGTTACCCATGACATATTCATACAGTACCGGATACTCCTTTGCATATCCCGCTTTTGGCAGAGAATCATCGTCACCCATCGCCCACACACGGAACATTTTTACGAGTAACTGTCTTCCCAGACCCAGTGGTCCCATCCGTTGCAGACGGTGTTTTGTCTCCTCGATCGTCGCCTTTGTTTTCTCTTCTTTGGTCGGAAAACTTCTCGTAAAATTCTCGTCATCTCTGGAGAATCCACCGTAGCTTTCCTCGTTCAATCCCATCATGATCCAATGTGTTACCGGAAATTCACCTGTCAATTTACTTTGATCAACATGGCGGTTGACCAACTCCCCACATCCGGCATAAACGACACCAAAAACAGCAAGAACCAACACGGCTTTCACGACAGTATTTCGTTTTTCTGTCTTTCCGCGCACCAGATTCCAGCGTGGATTGAATCTTCGTTTGGTCGTTCCCGCAGCCTGTTTGCCTGTCTCCGGAAGCAGGATCGGCTCCTGGAAAAATTTCACCGCTGCAAACAGGATCATTGCCAATATAGGCAGGATCGTGGTAGGACGAAGCCAATAACCGATCGCCATGAAGGAACCTAACAGGATGCATTTGACAATGTTCTTGACCGTCAGCTTCCCCCCACGCAACCACAGACACAGATACAAGATCCCGATAACAAATGGGAATGACATCGTATTAGTATAGGCTGTTGTCAACCAGACATAAGTGGTAGGACAAAGCAAAAAGCAAAGCAGCACCATATTTGCCATACCGCGCCCTTTTAAGCGTTTTGCCGTACGATAACTAATGTAAATTCCTACATCTACAAAACAAGTATTTAAGATAACTAATGGCAGCCAGATCTGCTCAATGCGGCAGGCATTTAATATTTTGAAAAAATAATAAAACAGTACCGTAAGAAAATGATTATTCGTATATCGCTGAAAATAATCATTTGCCATATTCATCTGTCCATGCTGCTCTCTTGCCATCGCAAGTGCTTCTTCCTGCACTCGTGCTGCATCACTGATCGACATTGGTCGCGACACCAGCGTCAAAAATGCAATCTGTGCCAGTACAATGAGAACAAAAATTGCGATCGTTGTCTTGCGCCCCGTCTGTTCCATTTTAGGATACAGCTTGATCGCCAAGACAGAAAGCACGATTGCTAACGCTACTACCGCTCCAATTTCCAGTGCGATCCACGCAGCCCCGGGTAATACCTTTCGATAATACACGACCGATATCCCCGACATCACCAACAGGATCGTCCCGATCACCAGCGTCATCCACAGACTGAGTCTGTGACAAAAATTAACTACTTGTTTCATAATAACCCTCCTTGCCCCCCCGGCATTTTATCTTTTGCAGTGTGTTTTTATAACTGCTTTAAAACCTCTAATGTAAAGTCCCATGTGCGTTTTACACTTTCTACACACATCGACTCTTTTGGCGTATGAATATCCTTCATATCCGGTCCATAGGAAACACAATCAAGTCCCGGAAGTTTACCGGAAAACAGACCGCACTCAACGCCTGCATGCAATCCCTGTACAACCGGATCTTTTCCATACATCTTTTGGTAAGTTGCAACCATCGTGTCACGAAGCGGAGAATCCTTGCGATATTCCCAAGCAGGATAATTTCCTGCATTTTCGAGCGTGCCACCCTTTGCCTGAATAAAACTCTCCAGACGATCTACCAACGCCACCTTCTGGCTGTCTACGCTGCTTCGCACGCAGAACGAGAACCGAACTTCCTCTTCACTGCTTGTCAATATACCCATATTCAGAGAAGTCTGCACCATATGATCCATGATAGGATCCATTGCTACGATGCCGCCCGGAAGATTGAGCAGACAATCAATAACCATTTGTGTGCTCTCCTTCGTCATTGGCTGCCATTCGCTCTGTTCTGCTTCGTTAAGAGAGATCGTAATCTCTGCATCGGTGTATTGATACTCGTCGCGCAGTTCTTTTTGCTGTGCCTCAGCAATACGGTATAGCGACTCTTTTTGACTTTCCTCTACAACCAGATCTGCCTGTGCCTGTCGTGGGATCGCATTGTCCTTGCTGCCACCCTGAACCTGATACAGTGCAATATCTGCCTCTTTCTGCATCGCATATAATACACGACCCAAAAGCTGATTGGCATTGGCTCTTCCTTTATGAATCTCTGCACCGGAATGACCTCCCTGCAATCCATCAATGACTAAGCGAAGTGCTGTGCCTGTCTTCGCCTCTCTCTGTACCGGTAAATGTGCTACAGAAGTGCATCCTCCCGCACAACTTACCAGGAAAAATCCCTCATCCTCAGAGTCCATATTTAACATGGTACGAGACTTTAAGACAGAGGCATCAAGCGCTGCTGCGCCAAGCATACCGATCTCTTCATCTACTGTTAATACCACTTCCAATGGTGGATGCGGAATATCATCGGACGCTAAGATTGCTAACGCATACGCCACTGCGATACCATCATCTCCGCCCAAAGTCGTACCCTTTGCGGAGATAATTCCATCTTCCAACCGGAGATCCAAACCATCTTTCGTAAAATCGATCGTGCAATCTGCTTCTTTTTCACACACCATATCCATGTGTCCCTGAAGCATGACCGGTGCATGATCTTCATATCCTGCCGTACCATCCTTCCAAATGATCACATTGTTGCTCTCATCCTGCACATAACGAAGTCCCTGCTTCTTGGCGAACTGTACAAGATAATCACTGATCTTCTTTGTATCTCTTGAGCCATGCGGAATTCCGCAGATGTCCTCAAAATATTTAAATACACTTGCCGGTTGTAATCCTTCTAAAACACTCATTTTTCTATTTCCTTTCTTATTTTATTTCTCCGGGTATACCTGCATTTCAAATGGTTGTAACACATCTCCTGTCCATATTTTCTGGGAATGCATGGTATTGTTAAAGACAAAAGTCCAGCTCTTCTGTCCCTTTTTGCGGACAGTAACTTCCACACCGGGCGGCAGATCATTTCGATAAGACACGCCTGTCTCTTCGACGATCGTTTGTGCCAGACTGTGGTAAGCAGATCGGTTCATGACCGTTCCTACATAGTATGCTCTTCCTTCGCCATATTCATTACAGGTCACGGCTGCTCTTCCACCGTAAAACAGTGAGAAACCCTTCGGTCCATACACTGCCATAGTCTTTGCAGTCGTAGGCGCAAGAATATCGCACCACTGCATCGCCTTAGCAGATTGCTCTCCATGCACCTGCTTCCACGCGCTATCACAGAGTTGCAGATCATGTTCGTGCGACCCTATCGCATCATACTCTTCTACGCGCACTCCTGCAAGTTCTTCATACACGGTTGGCAATGCCTGCATGATGCAGCAGTTATAGGAATCTTTCACACCGCATCGATTGGTCAGTACCACACTGCCACCATCCTCTGCAAAATGATACAGATGATCTTTCACCTCTTCGTTCGTGATCAGCAGGGTCGGTGCGATCACGATGCGGTACTGCTCTAAGGATGCCGTCTCATTAATGATATCCACACCTACACCGATGGAAGTAAAGGCATCGTGAAACAATTTAAGCTGTTCCAGATAATACATTCCTTCTGCCTGATGTTGCAGTTTGAAGGCATATTCCTGTGCAGAACCATATAGGATCGCCACCTCATTTTGAATAACAGCCCCCTCTGCTTCCTTCCATTTCTTCGCCCAGGAACAAAGTTCGGCGAACTCACGATACCGTCTTCCCGGAACATTGTTGTGATCCAAAATACCATGCCAATACATCTCCGCTCCGGAGCAAGCCGTCCGCCAGCGAAAATGCAATACGGTATCTGCTCCGTGCGCAAACGCCTGTGCTGCATATCCCCGGATCATTCCCGGTCTTGGTGTCGGTGACATCGGCATCCAACTACCCATCGCACCGCTTAACTGCTCCATGATCCAGAAATTCTGTTGCTTGATCCCACGCATCAAATCCAAATGAAACGCATGGGAATAGAGGCTTTCTTCGTCCTCCGGCAACACCGACAACGGGTAATTGTCATAGGACACAAAGTCCAAATGCTCAAACAGATCATAAAAATCCGGCATATTTTCGCAAAACCAATTATTTGTCGTGATCGGCACTGTTGCATCCCACTTGCGGATGCACTGTCTCTGAAACTCTATATAGTCGACAATGCTGTCTGATGCATAGCGGTTGTAGTCCAATGTCAGTGATGGATTTTGCCACTGCAAAACACCTGCCGTAGGCGGCTTTACTTCCTCCCAGGAAGAATACTCCCCGCTCCATACTGTATTGCGGTAAGCTGCATTGACTGCCTGTGGCGTTCCATATTTCTTTTGCATCCATGCACGAAATCCCTGCGTACACTCCTCACAGCGGCAATGGTTAGCCTCCACCTCATTATCGATCTGATAGGCTATGATCCTTGGATTGTCGTGATACCGTTCCACCAAGGCTTGAATGATCTTCTCACACAACCTGCGATAAGTGGCGTTCGTCACACAACGGTGGCCACGAATCCCAATGGGAATCTTTGCGCCATCTGCTCCCACTTGAATGATCTCCGGATATTTTTCAAACGCCCATTGTGGTGGTGTACAAGTTGGCGTACACAATACCAGATCAATTTCTCTATCCGTAAAAATCTGCACCACTCGGTCCAGCCATGCAAAATCATAAACACCTTCTGTAGGTTCCATGCGGCTCCATGCAAACTCTCCCACGCGAACAATCTCGACACCGATCTCCTTCATCCGGTCGGCATCCTGTTCCCACATGGTTTCATCCCATTGTTCCGGATAATAATCTACGCCAATGCGCATCCCTAAAAGCCCCCTTTTTACTATGCGTATGTAATCTTTTTTGTGCGTCACTGCATCCCTACAAAATGTTTTTTACTTTATAAGGATGACTACAAAACCCCAAAATGGGGATAGACTATCCTGCGATAGCCTGTCCCCATCTGCTTTGTGTACGATTTATGTCCTACATTTTTGCAAGCTCCGCTTCTTTCTGCAAAAGACTCTGCTTCTCAGCAGCAACACTCTGCTCTAATTGTTTCATCTTCTCTAGGTTTTGCTTGATCTCTTCCTGCAGCTTATCTGTATCTCCCACAAGATCTTTGAGCTTGCGATTCCATTCGTCCGCAACCTGCTGTCTCTCTGCCTCAAGATTCTTACCAACATCTCTATATTTGTTAATAAAGGTCATGTTGTACTCGATCGTATCACGGATCGTCTTCTTGCGGCCCAACGCAAATCCGGATGCATCTTTCAATTCATCCTCTAACTTCTTGTTCTCAACTTCCATCTCTTCGATGCGCATGTTGTTTTCACGAATACGCTCATCCACTGCTCCTACCGCAGCTTCGCCTCTGGAAACAAGTTTCTTGCGATCTTCTTCCAGATTGCCCTTGCTGGATTCCAACTGCTTATTCGCATATTCTACAACTGCCTTCGCATCGTTGTAATCCTTGATCATGAGATTGATCTTCTGACGGATCTCGTTGATCGCATCCTCCACCTGTTTGCGCACCTGATTCTTCTTCTCTTCCTCCAGCGCACGGATTACAGATGGCAATCCCTTATATACCTCTTCCCAATGCTCGTGATTTCTGGATACACGACGGGAGATACGATACTCCACAGTACCCAGATTATCAAACTCTGCACGGAGATTTGTCAACTCTGCATAGCAGTCTCTCTCCAGATCCAATACTGTCTTCATGACATCCTCTGGCACACCCTGCTTCTCAAGATCATCAATATGATCGTATAAGTCTTCTAAGATTTCTTCCAGATCCGCACCGAAATCTTCCTGTGCATCTGCAAGCTTGTCTCTCATTTCCTTGATCTTTGGATCAGAGAAACCGGTAAAACGAACCTCGGACAACTCTTTCTTGAAATCTTCCAAATATTTCGTCCAGCCATCAGCCACTTTCTGCAGCTTTGGCTTAACCTCATCTGCATAAGATCCAAACTCTGCCGGAAGCTCTGCTGCCGGTGCTGCCGCTGCCATTGCTGCCGGACTCGCTGCTGTCGTAGTTTCCATCGGTGCTGCCACCGGATCCATCGCTCCGCTGTCTGATACCGCTGTCTCTACAATAGATGCCACCTGGGTCGCATCTCCTTCCGGCTCTGCCTGCTCACTTGCTGTCGCCGGAGCGGACATTGGTGCAGGCTCCGGAGCCTGTTCCGGTATCGGAGCTGTTGTGGTATCTTCCTTAGGGACTTCATGTCCATTGGCATCTACTTCTACCACCGTGATCTCTACACTCTTTGGATCTGTTCCGTTGTAGGCAACGAGCATCTCAACCAACTCTCTGACTTTCTCTTCTGCCTCCGGAATACATTTGCGGACACGAGTCTCCATAGAAGCCGTAATGCCATTCACCGTACGATTCAACGCCAGTAAATGCCATTTGAACAGGTAGAAAAATGTCATACCTGTCATGTCCTCATTCTGCAAAAACTCCCGGATCTCTTCCCCCAAATCATCTAACTTCACTCGGAATTTTACATTTTTCTCAATATATACCATCAAGTTGACCAATTCCGGTGCAAGCGTGTCCATCTTATCAAAGATACCTGGGAAATCACGCATCGCAGTCGTATTTGCCTGCATTCCCTTCACCTGATGATATGTTCCATCGTAATACAGTTCTCCCGGCTTAAAGAAAAAGACCCCGCCGTCCAACAGTACCTGGGCTGCCAGAATGCCATCAATCTTTCCGTTTTTACCTATAAGATCCATAAAACGCGCCTCCTTACTACATGTTCTGTCCTTCTCTAATCTATGTAAATGGTATAATTAACCTATTTTTCAGTAGTTTTTTGCAGTCTATGCTTTACATTTCATTCATATTTGTGTTACATCTCCTCCCAAAGGGTAGACTGCCCATAGGTTACCTTTCCTATTATACTTTTCTTTTGTGATTCTGTCATCACCTTTTTGTGATTTAATATGTAAACAATTTGTAAACTTTTCGTGAATATGCCCTATTTGTGGTCTGCTTTCCATCTAGGTACTACATGGTGTGCCTTTGAATTTTTTGTGAAATTTGTTTTTTCGTTGCCACCCTTTTCAAACTATGCTATACTGATAGCGAAAACGATTAAGAATGGAGGATTTAACAATTCATGGCATCAATCAAAGACATTGCAAAGCTGTGTGGAGTGTCGGTTGCGACGGTGAGTAAAGCCTTAAACGACAAGACGGACATCAGCGAAGAAACAAAGCAGCACATCAAACAAGTTGCCAAGGAAATGGGGTATGTCCCTCAGTATTATGCCAGAGCGATCCGTACGAATAAAAGTTACAACATTGGTGTGCTTTTTATGGACGATGCAATGAGTGGACTGACGCATGATTATTTTTCCTATATTTTGAATAGCTTTAAGGTGACTGCCGAAAAGAAAGGCTATGATATCACCTTTATCAACAGCGACCAAACGCATAACAAACATAAAACCTACCTGGAGCATTGCCGGTATCGTGGACTGGATGGCGTGATGATCGCTTGTATTAATTTTGACAATGAGGATGTAAAGGCATTGATCCAAAGCGACATTCCGGTCGTGACTGTTGACCGCTCTTATCCTAATACGATATCGGTCATGTCCGACAACATTAACGGAATGGAGTCTCTTGTCGAATATATTATTTCTCAGGGTCATAAGCGTATTGCTTATTTTTCCGGGGAAGATTCTACTGTTACGACCCAGCGTATCAACAGCTATCAAAATACCATGCGCAAGCACGGATTAGAGATTCCGGAGGAATATCACATTCGGACAGAGTACCGCAATCTCGCGGCAGCCAGAAAATATACCAAGCTGCTATTGTCTCTGCCAACACCGCCTACCTGTATCATCTATCAGGATGACTACTCCGCAGTGGGTGGCATGGAATTGATCCGCGAAATGGGCTTGTCTGTTCCGGAGGACATCTCCGTAGCAGGATATGATGATATCTTCATCGCCAGACAGTTACAGCCTCGTCTTACAACGGTACACCAGGATACCGAAGTCATCGGCTGTCTCGCTGCTGAGCAGCTTATCGCATTGATTGAAAACAAAAAACGGGGTTCTTTCGAGCCGATCATTGTAGGCTCACACTTAGAAAAAGGTGAATCGGTTGGAAAAATTACCGAATAAAAAATGAGCAATTTCCTATTCCATAAAAAAGCGCAAAAAATAGAGGCTGATCGTTAGATCAAAGCCTCTATTTGTATGTGAAAATTTTTAGACAAGTCATAACTATTTCCCTGCTCCGTGATCACAACCGGACGCGATATAAACGATTTATTCAGCAAGACAACTTTTCCATTTTCTCCATTGGACAAACGCACTTCGGTGTTGACATAAGCTTCTATCGTTCGCTCCATGAACAAAAGCAGCACGCTTGGTTCATACAAGTCTTTTTCCCGCTCCATCATCTCGATGACCGTAAACGGACAGATTCCTTTGCGATAACAACGGTTTGCCGTCATGGCATCATACACATCCGCCACCGCTACGATCGACGAAAAATATCCAATCTCCGAACGAGAAAGACCTAACGGATAGCCACTTCCATCAAATCGCTCATGATGCTGCAACGCTGCGAGTTTGATTCGATCATCCAGATTTTTATCTTTTAAGATCTCGTATCCGTAAGCCGGATGTTTCTTGACTAACTCATATTCTTCTGCTGTCAATTTACCCGGTTTGGTAATGATCTCTGATGGTATTTTTAACTTGCCAATATCGTGCAGCAGTCCACAAGTGACCAACACATTCAGATCGTCTTCATTCATGCGAAGCCAGTTGCCGATCACATTACAGATCAGCGCTACATTCATGGAGTGCGTGTAAGTCAAGTCGTCATAACCACGCATACACTGCAGCATATCCAGCAAATGCAGAGGATTCCGTGTCTTTTTCAAGATCGACTTCACATCGTTTAACATATTGTCGACCAGACCATCGGTACTCTTCGTCACAATATCATTCAATGACTGACGAAATCCATTGACACAATCGGTAAATTCACTCTCAAATTCCTTAAAATCCTCGGAATTTTGCACGCGTTCAAAATAGGTCAGTGTTTCTTTCGGCTGTTCCGCTACCGCAGACACTTCCTCCTGTGCATACACTTTCACTGCCTTGACCGCATAATATTTCAGCTTTTCTATAATTTCTTCTGTTAATACCGTGTTACTTTGAATGACCAGATGATTTGTCGATGTATACGCCGCCTCCGACGAAACCATTCCCGGTTTGAGATTTGCTGTTAATACTTTTTTAATCTTCATATGTTCATCCCTTCATTATGTGAATTTCCCTAATGTTTTGGGAAATAGATCAATAATAAATACGCCCACCGAAGAAGTCCTCCCGTTATCAGCAGACCCGCCTGCAAGATCACATCAAACTTTTTGCGTTTTATGCGGTCCTTGCCTGTCTTCTCCTCTTTTTCCACCAGATCAATCTGTATTGTATTTCTTTGTATCACATATCGATATACCGCCAGCACGAAAAACCAAAGCAGAAACATGACCGCTCCCGCCAGCTGCAATAGTCCCTCTTTCTGAGGTCGATACGCTCCACTGTCGTTTGCCGCTCCCGTCAGGAGACGAAACGCATAATACAGATAATCCAAGGAAATAAATCCCCACACCAAACTAATCACAGAAAACACGATGCGTTTTCCCAGCATCTTTCGTGACATAAACATCCCCCTTCTATCTTCCATCCAAAGTACGGATTTTTGCTTTGTCACTGCATGGTACAGATTGTTATTAGTATAAACCGCAACCAGACAAAAAGCAAGCAGACAGCGTCCGATCCCACATAAGAAGGCTCGACTTTCTTCTACCCGCTTTTTGCCAGATTGCATTCCCTCTTTTCAGTCAATTATTTCTTCTTGTTTTTGCCAAGCTTTGCTTTCGCATTCGCTGCTACAACAATCGCTTTCTTCTTTTTGTCCACCGTATTGGACTTGATCTTTCCGCTGACAACCGCGCGGTTCAATACATAAATGCTAAATTGTTTTGCCTTGCTGACTTTGTTTTTGGAAACGCCGCCTTTGACCTTAACATAATTGTTGATCATGATGCCGTTCCATCCGGCGCCGATCACCTTGTTGCCCTTAATGCCCTTGCCAACACGCGACTTATTTAATACATAAATACCATTCAGCTTTGACTTGCGGATCAAGTTAGACAAAATCGAGCCATTCACGATCGATCCATTGTCAATGCTGATTGCTGTCTGCTTCGCATTTTTGATCGTATTTTTCTCAATGTTTTTCAACACCTTGGATTTTCCGTACATATGAATTCCATTTTTGCCCGGATTGACGATCGTATTGTTGCTGATCCTGGAGGCAGAGCTCTTGTCCTGCAGGAAAATTCCATTCTGCTGTACATTGTTGATCACATTTCCTGCGATCACATTTTTCACACTGGCTTTGCCTAAATGAATACCATTGTACTTCTTCGCCTTAGCGATCGGATCGTTCTTATCGTATCCCACGCCCGTGATCACATTGTTGTAGAGTGAACATTTCTTGGCATCATCCAAAGAAATTCCATAACCGGATGTCGTAATCTTGTTGCCTGCCACTGTGACGCCTGCTACATAATAATCACCAGGTGTCACTTTTCCGTGATCTACCGGATTC
Source organism: Lachnospiraceae bacterium (assembly GCA_022766515.1). Classification (GTDB taxonomy): domain Bacteria; phylum Bacillota; class Clostridia; order Lachnospirales; family Lachnospiraceae; genus Butyribacter. Next base: position 15,302 of record JALEPA010000020.1, read on the forward strand.
GTCTCTGTCTTTGTAATCTTTCGCCCAAACAGTTTGATACCAAAATCGCCTTCGCTCAGTTTGTTATATTTCGTGATGATCGTATTTCCACTGATCAGAGAAGCCGCATCTGTGCGAACCGTTCCCTTGTATTTCTTCTTTCCATCCTGGATCGTCGTGAAGATCGTCTTTGCATCACCCTTAGAATACTGGAACAAAACACCTGATCCGCAGTTCGTCATCACATTACCGGTGATCGTTGCTTTATAATAGTTCAAAGCGGTAACACATTCCTGATCTACATTGGTAAAAGTATTATTCAAGATCTGAATGTTCTCAATATATGCACCCTGCAATAAGGAATGAGAACCGATTCCACGAGATACATTGATAAATTTACATCCACTGATCACTACATTTTTCATCATCGTTCCATCATAAATGATCTCCGGATAAATGCTGTTATGTGCGGCAAGATCCAGCTGCAGTGCCTCTCTCTTACCGGATGCTTTCGTCATATCACGAAATGTACATCCTGTCACCTTAAAGTCATCGATCGCTGCAACCTCTAACTGATGGTTGTTGTTGCCGCCTTTGATCGTTACATCTTTGACAGTAACATGACTTGCGTGGAAAATACGCATCTGCGTCTTCTTGTTTTTGCTTGATCCTACCCAGGTTCCACCTAAAATATTAATATTTTCAAATCCCTTGTAACCACTGCACTTAGCAGAATTCACATAGGAAACTGTTCCCGATACCAGCATATTGAAATTTCCGGCAGATGGATCACAAGTGATCGTCGCACCATATGCGGATAATGTTGTGTTGCTAAGAATATGCGTAATACCGGACAGCTTATAATTTCCAGCCGGAATCTTTACCGTATAGTGCTTCTTGGAAGTCGCTCTCGCTCCCACATTACGCAAAGCACCGTCCAGCGCACCCGTAATATCATCTCCATTTTTAACATCCAGCGTGGCAATGCATTTATCCGTGTCAACTTCATATCCGTATTGCTGCTCGACTGCCGCCTTAGATGAAGCCGGGATCAACACTGCTGCCGCAAGCAATGCCACTCCGGCTACCGTCCATTTTGTGATCATTTTTTTGAACATCTTCTTTTCCTCCCCATTTTCTTTTTTCTTAAGCAAGACCAACGCCAACGCTTTGCTCTTACATTACGAGCCTTTTTCTTATTCCCTAAACACAACGGGAGCCAGCGGCTCCCATCGTGATATTCTCATTTAATTGTTCTCCGAGCGCTCCGAACCTCAGATTGCCCTATTCGTCCTGCTTATTTTACGATTGGTGCAAAACGGATACGAACCTGTGGCAGAGACTTCAACTCTGTATAGTAATTTGTCATCCAGTCATCACCCTGCTCCGGATCATTTTCACCTGATGCAGGTGGTGCAAAGATCTTCAAAGTCATATCTGCTTCACCCTGCAATGGTTTCTTGAAAAATGCACTCATCATATCGATGCATTTTACACCCGGTGCCTTATAGAACCAATGTCCATTGATCTCCATCATAAGGTTCATGTCGATGTTATCATCGTCAAAATATACCTCGCAGAATACCGGATTCTTCTCAAAATGCAATGGAATTGCAACACCCTCTGCATCTTCAGATCCGCCCCAGCGCATCTTTGCAGGCAATGCGATCTCTTCTCCCTCGTCCATAGCAGGGCTAAAGAAATCTTCATGAATGATCTCACGGTAAGTATCTAAAATTGGCTGCTCGATTCCGACATTTGCGTTATTAGGATCCTCGATCTCAAGTCCCAAACGACCTCTGTCGCGCATCTGATACAATGTGAAACCGGAAAGCCATTTTTCCTTGTCTGCCTTGAGCATCTCACAGAAGTCTTTCAACATCTGTGCCTGATCGTACGCACCCGTAACATCACCGTCTGCGTTAAACTCAGACAATACCATTGGCTTCTTTTCTCCATGATTTACATAGGTATATCTCTCATAGCTGTTCTTTGCAAGCTTGTAGATCTTCTCTACCGTATGACGAGCGAAAGTATCGCCGCCCTCCTCTGCAACATCGTATGGCCATCCCCAGTGAAGTGCCATGTAACGGTCTACAGATACAATGTCAGCTGCACGGGATGCCTCTGCGAAGATGTCTTCCATTTCCATCTTCTCATCCTCTAACTCCTTGCAGCCATCCAGACAAATGATCGTCTTAACATTTGGAGCTTCTCTATGGATGATCTCACAGCAATGGGTAAAGAATGCTGCTACTTCCTCATAAGATGCTCTCTTGTTGAAAGAGAACCAGTTACCTGTTGCCTCATGGTTGATACGAAGCTGTACACGACCAAAAGTACGAAGATCCTTTGCGATCGCTACGATATGATCATCGGTCAGCTTTGGATCGATCGTGATCGTCAACAAAACATCCTGTCCATGTTTACGGACATCTCTCATATAAGTAAATGGCTCATCGTCTAATGTTCCATTCAAGCCACCCTTGTAAGTAAAGTAATCATCGTATGGGAAGTCCCATGCAAACTGTACGGATGGATCTGCATGTACCACGCTGGCACGACCAGGCCACTTGTCATCGTTTGGATAATAACAATACATCAAATTGATCGCTCTATGTGGACGGCCAAGTTTGTGGAGAATGTAATCCTGATCTACATACTCTCCTCTCTCGCTTCCATCCCCCAGATCTACTGCACACTGTGCAGGTCCCATATGCAACGCCTTAACTTTCAACTGTTCGCTCATTCTATTCCTCCATTTCTTCGCATAGCATAATCTCATTGGATTATAGCAGATTCCACATCAATCTTCAATCGCTTCTAATGCCTGTTTCAGATCAGCGATCAAATCCTCTTTATCTTCCAATCCACACGAAATGCGGACCAGACCTGCCGGAACTCCGGCTGCTGCCAGCTGCTCATCATTCATCTGACGATGTGTAGAAGTTGCCGGATTCAGGCAACAGGTTCTCGCATCTGCCACATGAGTCTCGATCGCTGCCAGTTTTAAGTGCTTCATAAATGTCTCTGCAGCCTTTCTGCCACCTTTTAATTCAAAAGAAACAACACCGCAGCCGCCATTTGGCAGGTATTTCTGTGCAATCTCATAATATTTATCTGTAGGCAGACCGCTATAATTGACATAGGCTACCTGTGGCTGATCCTGCAAAAACTCTGCCACTGCCTGTCCATTCTCTACATGGCGAGGCATGCGGACATGCAACGATTCCAAGCCGAGATTTAACAAAAATGCATGTTGTGGTGACTGAATACATCCAAGATCACGCATAAGCTGTGCCGTACATTTCGTGATAAACGCGCCCTCTTTGCCAAATTTCTCTGCATAAGTAATGCCATGATAAGAATCATCCGGTGTGCAGAGTCCGGGGAACTTGTCCTTATGCGCCATCCAGTCAAAGTTACCGGAATCTACGATCGCACCACCTACTGCTGCACCATGTCCATCCATATACTTTGTCGTAGAATGGGTAACAATATCAGCACCCCACTCGATCGGACGACAGTTGATCGGTGTTGGGAAAGTATTATCCACGATCAACGGAACACCATGTGCATGTGCTGCTTTCGCAAATTTCTCGATGTCCAGTACCGTCAATGCCGGATTCGCGATCGTCTCACCAAATACTGCTTTCGTGTTATCCTGAAAAGCTGCATTTAACTCTTCTTCCGTACAGTCCGGTGACACAAAAGTTACCTCGATACCCATTTTCTTCATCGTCACTTCGATGAGATTAAAAGTACCACCATAGATCGATGAAGATGCCACGATATGACTGCCACACTCACAAATATTAAACAGCGCAAAAAAGTTTGCTGCCTGACCGGAAGATGTCAGCATAGCTGCCGTACCGCCTTCCATCTCCGCTATTTTGGCTGCCACATGATCATTTGTTGGATTTTGCAGACGCGTATAAAAATAACCCGATGCTTCCAGATCAAACAACTTTCCCATATCCTCGCTCGTGTCATACTTAAATGTCGTAGACTGCACGATAGGAATCTGTCTTGGCTCTCCATTTCCCGGCGTATATCCCGCCTGTACACATTTCGTGTTCATCTTGTAATCACTCATAATTCTCCTCTTTTCTGCGCTGTCTCGTGTTGTGTTACACAGTGCTGCAGCGCGCGCACTGCGTTTGTATCATGATTGACCTCTTTATTCTTATCCTATCAGCGACTCACAGGCAAAATCCTGCAGGCTTCCCTGATAGACAACTCGCCACTCCGGCAGTTGCATAAAATTAGTCGGATGAACCACTCCGGTAATCTCCCCTTGCCCGATCATATCAAACTCCGCCAGCACATGACGCACAAACTCCGAACAATAGTAATGATCCCTCGATTGGTACGCCAAATGAAACAATGCCAGAAAAAGTCCAATATAGTTGTAGGTATACTGTGCTCTATGATCGTACATTTCCTCTAAATACCGCTTTATGTCCTGATAAACCTGTTCCCCGACCGGAAGTGCCAACACGACAATCTTTGTATTTTGGAATCTATGAAATGTCCCATAAGCGGGACTCTCCTTTACAAATCCTCCCCAAACAGGATTGTACGGATGCATCCGTCCAAAAGAATACATCGTCTGCAGGGTCGGATCGACACTAATCGATGCATGATTATAAACAGCTCTCGTAACCGCTTTAATAATACGTGATAATATCGTGCCCGTCTGACTGATCACGATATAGATCTGTCTTTGCTCCTCCATTCTCTTCCCCCTTATCTTCAGTATTATAAAGACATTAGCTTATGAAATAAGATTTCTTCCTCTTTATCCGCTTTACTGCACTGAAATTCGATCTTTCCCTGCTCCTCGCTATCCGACAAAAGTCCGGATTCCTGCAAACGTCTTCTCATCTCGCACGCTGTGCCGCAAGCTCCATCGTAGATTGCCACGCACTCACCTGCTACCTGCACGACCATATCCTGTACAAATGGATAATGTGTGCAGCCAAGCACGATCGCATCGATTGGCTGATCCTGTACACTCCACAATAATTCCGTCAGATATTTACGCAGGTTGTCTCCTGTTGTCTCTCCCCGTTCTACAAACTCCATCAGTCCCGGACAGGGTAAAGGTACGATCTGTGCCTTGTCCTCATAACGCCCCATCAGCTTTTGAAATTTTTCCTGCCGCAATGTCATTGGTGTTGCCATAACGACCACTCTTCCGCCCGGATGTTCTAACACTGCCGGTTTGATCGCCGGTTCAATCCCTACTAAAGGTACTTCCGGATGCATTTGGCGTAACTTTGCCACCGCAGCACTTGTCGCTGTATTACATGCCACTACGATCCCCTTCGCTCCCTGCTCTAACAGGCGCTCCACATTGGCGATCGTCAGTTCACGGATCTCCTGCAGCGGTTTCGTTCCATATGGTGCATGTGCGGAATCTCCGTAATACAAAAAATCCTCACCCGGCATCACACGAACAAGCTGACGCAATACGCTGACGCCGCCCATACCGGAATCAAATACACCAATCGGTCTATTTCGTAATTCTGTATCCATGCTCTTACTCTTTTCTTTCCCCACAAACAACACCCTGCGCCAAATATCGACACAGGGCATCTTTATCTCTATCAATCTTTATCAATGATTTCTTTATAAAAGCCGGAATAATCCTTGCGGCCCTCTTTCATCGCTGCGATCGCTGCACGAGGATGCTGATTGAGATGTCCTGTCAGCAGATACGGAATATCAAATCCCCATTCCACACCTTGCTCTTTCAATGGAACAATGTTCTCCTCGATAAACCGGATTACCGGGAACAGTTTATATCTTGGATTCTTCAAAAATCCTAACAACAGTTCCATTGCACAGTTACCGGCACCTCTTCCCATGCCGCTCATTGTCGCATCCAGGTAAGATACACCACGCGCACAAGACTCAATCGTATTAGCAAATGCCAACTGCTGATTGTTATGTGCATGCATTCCTATGTATTTATTGTACTTATCTCCAATCTCCATATATTGATCGGAGATCGTGCGGATCTGCTCTGGGAACAAAGAACCAAAACTATCAACGATATAAATGCCGTCTACACAAGATTTTCCAAGCATCTCCAGCGCCTGATTGATGTCAGACTCCTTTGCATTAGAAATCGCCATAATGTTACAAGTCGTCTCATAACCTTTGCGATTGGCATCTTCGATCATGTCTAATGCTGCCGGCATTGTATTTACATAGGTTGCCACTCTGACCAGATCTACCGGGCTTTCGCTGCGATCATGAATATCCTCTTTGTAATTGCAGCGTCCTACATCTGCCATAATGGATATTTTCAGATCAGTATCATTGTCACCAACAATTTTGCGGATCGTGTCATCTTCGGCAAATTTCCAAGGTCCAAACTCGTCCACATTAAACATTTCTTTATCGGCACGATAACCAAACTCCATATAGTCTACGCCAGCTTTCACATTGGCATGATATAATGCTTTGATAAATTCATCCGTAAAGTAAAAATCGTTGACAAGTCCTCCATCACGAATCGTTGCATCCAACACCTTAATATCGGGACGGAACGATAATAAATCTCCTTTTTTTGACACTTTCTTCATCCTCCACTCATTTGTTCGTTTGACTCTGCTATGCGAGTAATTTCCAGTTTCTCAAAATAAGAGCGTTATTGCTAACGCTCCTATTTATTAATCCATATAGCCCAAAATGCCGGTTCCTGAATTTTGACGCCTAGCAGAAGCTAGGTGGGTCACCGCATACAAGATTTTGTCTTCCTCTGCAAACGAAGGCCTGACATCCACTTATAAATATAGGAATCCCAATTCAAAAGTGTAGGTTCAAAATATCAGAAGTTGTCGTACATTCCAGGTACTATTAAGTATATACAATTCCGTACAAAAATACAACTAAAAATTATAACTGCCACGATCTACCATATTGCCTTCGTTCTGCCGCCGTTTTCACTACTCAAACTGTGTGGTGTCCGTCAGTTCTGCAAAAGTAAACACAAAAGCAGTTCCCTGTCCTTCTTTACTCTCTACCTGAATATCACTATCATGGCGCAGTGCGATCTGTCGGGCGATCATCAATCCAAGTCCGGTTCCTTTTTCGTTTTGCTTTAATTTGGATTTATAAAACTTCTCGAAAATATAAGGAAGCTCCTCTTCTTTGATGCCCACTCCATGATCCCTGATCTCCACCTGTATCTGCTCCTGTTCCTCGGCGACCGTGATCTCTATCGCGCCGCCTTCGTGCGAGAATTTGACGGCATTGTCCAAAATGATCATAAACATTTGGCGAAGTCGCACATAGTCTCCCAAGATCAAACACGGCTGCTCCTCCGGTGCCTGCAGCTTGATCTCTACCTGTTTGCTCTGTGCTACCACTCGCGCACTTCGCACAACATCCGAAAAGATCTGCGTGATGCTGACCGGTTCTTTGTCGATCTGGAAGTCCGGATTTTGCATTTTGGATAACACAAACAGATCCCCTACCAGTCGTTCCATGCCCTGACATTCCGTCAAGATCCTGCGGTAGATCTCCTGAATATTGTCCTCGCCTTCGATCACACCATCTGACAAGCTCTCCGCATAACCCCGCATGACCGTGATCGGTGTGCGAAGTTCATGCGACACATTGGCGAAAAAGTCTTTTCGCACCTGCTCCAGTCCCTCGCGCTCTTCCTCTGCCTTGGCAAGCTGCGCTGACAATGCATCCAGCCGCTCCTCTAACGCTGCAAGCTGGCGGCTCCTGCTCTTCTTCTCGATCGGTAAATAATCTCCCTGTGAGATCCGGTAAATATCGCGTTCAATCTTATTCAATGGCCGTGACAGATATCTGGCAAATGCAATGGCAAGAATAAATGATATCAACACAGCGATGATCGCACTCAAAGTGATCAAATACTTGCCTTCCTGCAATCCCATCGTCTGTTTATCGATCATCGACACCATCATGATACCGCCGATCACTTCTTCCGTCTGAATATCGCGTATCGGCACCGCCACACGAAGAATCATCATGCCGTAAGCCTTATCATAGCTGGAAGATGCCGTCACCTGACCTGCAAATGCCCCCTGCAGGACCTTATTCATTTCTGCCGTCATGGCATCGTCGCCCAAGCTGGCATTGGTGTATTCCTCTTCCAGGCAATTTTCTCCGTTTCCATTGCTGACGATCCAGACATCCGTCTGCTCTGCTCCTTCCAGTTCGTCAACATAGACGGAATATTTCTCATATTGTTTGAGATTTCCGTTGTAATGAAATCTGGCGACACGACGAGAGATTTTCTTTCCCTGCTTCGTGAGCAATTCCGTGTAAGAACGAATATAATTTTTTTGATATAAGCGGGTAAATATAATGCCGGTCAGTACTAAAGTGACCGTCAATACAAAGACAAAGGACGCATAAATCCGAATCGCGATATCATTTTTATAGATCGCTTTCTGCCCTGCCACTGACTTCTGTTGTTTCTCCGCCCGTTTCTTCTTTCTGTTCCACATATATTTTTCCTATGCTTCATTCACTTCAAACTTGTAGCCGACACCCCAAATGGTCTTGATCGCCCAACCCGGATGATCCACAGTGTCTAATTTGGCGCGCAGTCTCTTGATGTGTGAATCCACCGTACGGCTGTCGCCATAATAATCATACCCCCACAAGCTGTCCAACAAGTTGTCTCTGGTAAATACCTTTCCCGGTGTACTTGCCAAAGTCCACATCGTCTCGACTTCTTTTTTGGTCAGCGGAATCTTCTTGCCATCCACCTTAAAAGTATACTCTTCAATATTCACGACCATATTGGAAATCCGGATCTGGCTGTCTGACTTTTGCACCCCATCCTGTCGATTCATTCTTCTGAGTACCGCACGAAGTCTCGCCATAACCTCACTCGGACTAAATGGTTTGACAATATAATCGTCCGCGCCAATATCCAATCCCATGATCTTGTCGTAATCTTCTCCTCTTGCCGTGATCAAAATGATCGGTACTGCCGATTCACTGCGGATATCCCGACACACTTCATATCCGTCCTTGTGAGGCATCATAACATCTAACAGGATTGCTGCCGGATCATACTGATGAAACAACTTCTCGGCTTCGATACCGTCTTTTGCAATGATCGGCTCATATCCTTCTTTTTTCACATAAGCTTCCAAAATATCCGTAATGTCCTTATTATCGTCTGCAATTAATATGTATTCCATACGCTTCTCCTCACTTATCCATTTTGTATCATTATAATACCTATTTTCAAAAACTACAAAATATTTATGGCAAACCTTTGACATCTTTCTGCCATTTCTCTCTTTTACAATCTTACCATACAAAAGAGCAAAACCAGCGTTTTGCTCTGCAAGAATTGCGAAAGAAATTCTTGGTGGCATAACACCACATTATGAGCAATTTCCTATTTAGGAACAAAAGAGCAAAACCAGCGTTTTGCTCTGCAAGAATTGCTTTCACAATTCTTGGTGGTATATTTATAAGCAATTTCCTATTTAGGAACAAAGCTATCTTTTCGGCTTCTTATAGAAGCCAATTTTCAACCAACGAAAGGAGATCGCTATGCATTTATTTCGCAGATTTGCGAGCGTCACACTGCTTGGTGCTTTGGCGGTGACCATGTTGTGCAGCAGCCATACACTGGCAGCCACAGCCTTGAAGAATGACAATACGCGACAAGTCGTTGCGACTGTCAATAGGCAAATACACAATTCCATACAGACCACCGGGACAACATTGACTGTCACGGACGAATTGCAGCAAAAGGTCTTGAGTTCTACGAAAGGACGCAAGGCATCGAAATCACAGTTCAAAAAACAGTTCAAAAAGCTGCTCTTTGTAAGAGACTCTTCGAGCCTGACTTTGATCGGTGATACCGAGGATTACGATGTTACTTTTAAGAGTTCAGATACCTCTATTTTAAGAGTAGACAAAGTGTCTGATAACACTTGCGATTACTATGGTATTGCTGCCGGAAAGGCAACGATCACCATTCGCATCAAGAATAAAAACGAACTGTTTTTCTGGAATCGACCTCTGGTGCTTAGGGCGAAAATAACCGTTTCGCCACGCGCAGTCAGCGTGAAGTTCCGTCACTCCAAATATAAGATCATAAAAGGCAGATCCAGACAGCTGCGGACTACGATCCGTCCAAGTATCACCAAGGAAAAGCCAAATTATCAGTCTCTCAACCCTTCTATTGCAACGGTCAACGCAAAAGGAGTTGTTCGTGCCAGGTCGGAGGGTACCGCATATATTACGGCAACCTTGGCAAACGGTATGCAATCCAAATGCAAGATCATTGTCAAAAAGCAAAACGGCACCTCGTAACAGAGATGCCGTTTTATTACTTTCTCAGATCTCATACCTATAACCGGACTGCTTTCGCATTTTGCCTCAGGCACGATATTGGTCATATTTCAAATACTGCATCACCGACATTTCCAAAATTATAGATCCAAGAAAATATCTTTTGAGAATTTAGGATGTTTCGTGTCTTTCTCTGACACAATAGGTGTTTCTCCCGCAGGGATCGGCCAGTCGATCTGCAGTGACTCATCATCCCATGCAATGCCTGCTTCTGATGTTGGATCATAATAATCCGTACATTTGTAGAAAAACTCTGCGGTATCTGACATGACATAAAATCCATGTGCAAATCCTGCAGGTACAAAGAAGGAAGTAGCATCCTCTCCACTAAGTTCCACGCCATACCATTGACCATATGTCTTAGAACCTTTGCGTATGTCTACGACAACATCATACACTCTGCCCTGCAGTACACGGACCAATTTTCCCTGTGTATGCTGCTTTTGATAATGCAATCCACGCAAAACACCTTTTGTTGAACTAGACTGATTATCCTGTACAAATTCTGCCGTAATACCACCCTTGGCAAATTCCTCTTTCTGATAAGTCTCCATGAAGTAACCTCTGGAGTCTCCAAACTTCTTGGTGTGCACCAAGTACAATCCTTCAAAATCTCCACATTGCTCAAATGTAAAATTTCCCATAACTCTGTTCCTCCTGCTCAGAAGTATACTCCTTTCCTTCCACATGAGCAACCCTGTCCAATTTTCCGGACAGAAATATATCGTTAGATCGGCAGATGCAGCCACCGCTTTCTGGCTTCTTTTTTCTTTTCCCGATCATCCCTCGTCTGTATCGTCTGCACTTCTACCTCTTCTGTTGCTGCGATCTCCCGTGTTTTATCCGGCTTTAGTTCGACAAGGATCTGCTGAAGGATGTCGATCTGTTTCTCCTGCAGCTCCTCTTTTTCACGCATCAGATAGTTCATTTCTTTGGTCAGATTTTCCGTGACATGATCTGTGATCCTTTTTTCGGATTCCTCCCATGACTCCTGCATCATCCCCTGCATCATCTCACGCAATACCGTCTGAAACTTTTCTAATTTTTCTTCTTTTCTCTCCACATCTTCCAGCCCTGTACCGCTGTCGCTGCGGATCGGCATCTCCATCACCTTCCCCATGCTGCTGTGTTTATGATGCTCTTCTTCCATTTGCACACGCTGGTTCAATTCCTGACGCAGAGCATATAACTCCTGTCCGGTCATCTTCTCCACCCTTGCCATATCCGGTAACAGTCTGCGGATCGAGCGCAGCAAAAATCCCTGCTCTTTCCACTCCTTGATCTTGTGTAATATATGAATGTCCTGATCCCGGTAAATACGATGTCCCTGTGCATTTCTTGGTATGTGCAGATCCAATTCTTCTTCCCAATAACGCAGCACATGCGCCTCTACATTCACCTGCCTTGCCGCATCTGAAATACTGTATCTTTTCTCCATTCCAACCACCATGCCTTTCCTAAAAATATTCCTCTATCACTTCTCCGATCAACTCGATCTTTTCCCGTTCACTCATCGTATGGTTCTCTTCTTTTCTTTCTTCTTCCTCAAAATATTCACGCTGATATTCTTCCTGCTCCTCCGGATACAGATATTGATTTTCATAGCGAGACTTCAATGTATTTTCCAGATAATCCAATAGATACACCCGTATCATTTTCTGTTTGGCATGGATCTGTAGCAGCAGATCACAGCCAAAGATCATGCACAACAGCACCAGCGTATAGATACAATAGACACCATACACCCGCAGGCTGGAACCCGTGTACAACGCCAGGATCGTGCAGACGCCAAAATAAGTTGCCACCAGCCATGCTCCGTAAATGCCCATACTTTCCCAGGTATGCAGCCGAATATTTCCATAACGGTACTCCCATAGGTAACGGTCCAAGAAACCGCCCACATCCTGCACGGGAATGTGCAACTCGTAGCACACTTCAAACTTATTCCTTAAGTTTTTTATCCATTGATTCTTTGTTCCAGCAGGCTGTTTACATTCAACCAGAAGTTCTCCTTGTATTTTACTTGCCATACACTGTAACACGATCGCGACACCACCGATGGCTAACATTCCCCATAGTAGAATAAAACTTTCATACCATCCTTTCATTTTTCCTTCCTTTCCAAGCTGTCCACTTTCTTTTCCTTATCATACTCCCTGCAGACATTCCAAAAAAGTCTATACAATACGCCATTTTCTTTCCTTGTTCGACTTTTATTTTTTTGCTATAATCGAATGATTAAGAGCTTGATGAACAATTTTTGTCAAAGATTAGTTTGCCAAACAAAGAAAGGTGGAATTGAAATGCAGACAAACGAAGAACCACATTTACCGCTGCCACTCGTAACGATTGCCTTGGTCGTGATCAATACACTGATCTTCCTCTATACGGATCTGATCTGCGACAACAACAGTGATATTATCCAATCCGGCGGACTCAGCTACCTGTTCATCACAGAGGATAGACAATGGTACCGCTTTCTCACTTCCATGTTTTTGCACCTGGATCTGGATCACATTTTCAACAACATGGTCGTACTGCTTGCCACAGGGTATTACCTGGAACATTATCTGGGACATCTCCGCTACGGGATCTTATACTTTTTATCAGGACTTCTTGCAGGTGGTACCTCTATCGTTTATAATATGATGTTGAATGACCCGACCATTTCCGTTGGCGCATCAGGAGCTATCTTTGGCTTACTGGGAGGTCTGATCGTTGCCGTAATATCCATAGGCAGACGAACCGGACATTATAATCTGTATCAATTGGGAATTATGGTCGTGCTGAATTTATATGCCGGATTTGCCAATCCGCAAGTCGATAATGCAGCACATATCGGTGGTTTAGTATTTGGCATTATTTTGTGCCTGATCTTGTCCCATAGACATTCCCTCGATATGACGCCTTATGGAGAATAGTTAAAAAGAGCAAAACCAGCGTTTTGCTCTGCAAGAATTGCTAATGCAATTCTTAATGGTGCTCTATTATACTACGAGCAATTTCTTAATAGATTAAGGTGTCAAAAGTCCATTTTCATGACGGAGATATTTTTTTGAAGATTTGTGCTACAATATCTTGAGGCGATGCGGCGCATCGTTGATAGATATTGTGGTCAAAGATTCGAGAAAATAGCCCGTCAGGGAAATTCAGACCTTTTGACACCTTAATCTTAATATAAAAAAAAGAAAGGACGATAGTCACATGACAAAAGTAAATATCTATTATGGCGGAAGAGGTTTGATCGAAGACCCTACTATTTCTGTCATGAATAAGATTACGCAGGTATTAAACGAATTAAATGTCGTGGTACAACGATACAACCTGTATGAGGAGAAAAAAGGAATTACGGCACTTCCCAAAACGCTGAAAGAGGCGGATGCCATCATTCTCGCTGCCTCCGTCGAATGGTTCGGCGTTGGCGGATTGTTACAGCAGTTTTTGGATGCCTGTTGGCTTTACGGTGACAAGGACACCATTCATTCACTTCATATGATGCCGGTCGTTCTTTCGACCACTTATGGCGAAAAGGATTCCTACACTTACCTGACGAAAGCGTGGGATATTCTCGGTGGATTGACTTGTGACGGTATTCATGCCTTTGTAAAAGATGCCTTAGAATTTGAAAACAATGCCGGCTACAATGGCGTGATCGAGAAACGCGTGGAGGATTTTTTCCGATGCTTTACCGGCAAATTAAGCACTTTGCCATCAAGCGACAATGCCGTACGCGATACGGTATCCAGACCAACGAGCATTGATCTGACTCCGCAAGAAAGCGAACAGCTTTCGGAATATGTATCTAACGACACTTATGTCAAGAAACAAAAAGAAGATATTCAGGAGCTTAGCGCGATTTTCCGAAATATTCTCGGTGATGAGGCACCGGAAGGCAGCACACAGAGCAATCCTTATGCGCAGGCATTTTCGAGCCATTTTCATGGCATGGCAGATATTGCCGTCTGCTTCGCACTGGAACTAACCGATATCGAGCAAACTCTCTATCTGTACGCAGACGGACAAACACTCCACTGCTCCGATGTTGCTGCTCAGGTACCGGATCCTAATGTATCCATCAAGCTGAAAACAGCTTTATTAGATAAGATCACAACCGGACAGACCACCCTGCAGGAAGCATTCCGCCAAGGCGATGTGATTGCCAAGGGAGATTTTAAGATCTTAGGAAACTTTGACCATCTGTTTCGGTTTCACAATTAAGGAAAGGGGATAATAAACATGAACAAACACACAGACGATAATTGCATTTTTTGTAAATTGGCTAACGGACAGATTCCTACCAATTCCATCTACGAAGATGATGATTTTAATGTCATCCTGGATCAGGAACCTGCTGCCAAGGGCCACTGCATTATTTTACCAAAAACACATGCGGCAAATCTGTACGAACTGCCGGATGATTATTGCAGCAAGATCATGGGCGTGGCAAAGAAATGTGCTTCCGCTCTGAAAAACACCTTGCACTGCGATGGTATCAATGTACTGCAGAACAATGGTGATGCGGCTGGACAAACCGTGTTCCATCTTCATGTACATGTGATCCCACGCTACGACAACGACTCTGTAACGATCACATGGGACAAAAAAGAGGCACCGACTGCTGCCGATGCCGAAGAGATCAAAAAAGGATTCTAATCGTCCTACTTGACCATCTATATTGCTGCACCGCATACGATTATCGATCGTATATGGTGCAGTATTTTTTTAATCTTGAAATCTGTTCTTTTTGGAAAGCTCCCGGTTTCATACGCCAGCGCCAGTTGGTTCCTACTGTCGAAGGCTCATTCATTCTTGCCGTGTCATCAAGTTCCAAAATATCCTGCATCTGGAAGATGACCGTATCCGCAATACTTCCATACGCCAAACGAAGCATCGCCTTCGGGATCTGCTTTACCTTTTTGATATGCAGATATTTCATCAAAAAGGACAACTGCTCCGGTGTACGATTTCCATAATATCCCATCAAAGTCTGGTTATCATGCGTTCCACCATAGACGATGCAGTTGCTGTTTTGATAGTGATGAGGAAGATATTCATTTTCTGCACCACCATCAAAGGCAAACTCCAAAATTTTCATGCCGGGCCATCCGGTCTGATTGATCAATGCTCTGACCTGGTCACTGACGATTCCCAGATCTTCTGCGATAATGTCAGAACCCTTGGTTGCCTTACGGATCACTTTGGTCAAATGCTTGCCCGGTCCCTTGCGCCATTTTCCTTCTACAGCCGTAGGACATTCTGCAGGGATCGACCAATAATGTACGATGCCGATAAAATGATCGATACGGATCACATCATACAATGCGGCATTTGCCTGCATACGATGTTTCCACCAATCATATCCATCCTTTTTCATGCGTTTCCAGCAATACAACGGATTGCCCCATCGCTGACCATCCTCTGAAAAACAATCCGGTGGCACACCTGCTACCTGCGTTGGTCTTTTTCTCTCATCCAGTTCAAACAGATCCGTATGTGTCCAGACATCTGCGCTGTCCAGTGCCACATATAACGGAATATCTCCGATGATCTTAATGCCTTTTTTGTTGGCATATTTTTTTAATTTCTTCCATTGATCAAAAAAGTGATACTGTGCAAACTGCCAAAAACCAATCTCTTCCTGCAACAGTTCTTTATATTTCACCAAAGCATCTTTTCTGCGATACTTGAGGGAGTCTTCCCACAAAGACCATTCCTGTCCTCCGAAATAAAACTTCAGCGCCATATAAAAGCTATAGTCTTCCAGCCAATAACGATTGGCTGACTGAAATTTTCGGAACGATTTGGTCTGCTTATGTTCACTCCGCTCATATGCTTTATGCAAAAGCGGAAAACGATTTTGATACAATGTCGCATAATCCACCTGCTCTGCATCATCTCCCCAGTCATATGCCTCGATCTCTTCTTTTGTCAATAATCCCTGTTTGACCAACTCATCCAGATCAATGAAATAAGGATTACCGGCAAACGCCGAAAAAGACTGATACGGACTATCGCCAAAACTGGTAGGTCCTACCGGAAGTACCTGCCAATATTTCTGTCCTGCCTTGTCTAACTGATCTACAAAATGATATGCCTCTGCCCCCAGTGTACCGATCCCATAAGGGGATGGCAAACTGCTGATCGGCATCAAAATACCTGCTCCTCTTTGCTTCTTCATACCCATTCTCCATTTCCATTGGTCGAATATTCTGTCAATGTACCTTTTCCATAAGTCAACCCTGCGTAAACTTGCTGCTGTCCACCCATCACCGGTGTAGAAGAATCCTCCTTGGCGATCTGTGCAAAGCTGTCCATCAAGCCGGACAGAACCTGCGTAACAGATGCAAAATTCACAGGCTTTCTGCGAATGATCGTATGGATCAACTGCTCATTGACATAACGGTATAACTGTCGCAGATTTGCAGAAATCTCATATTGCATATCAAGACTTCCGATAAGCTCTGTCAAATACGCCTGCGCCTTTTTGACATGCTCTTCACCCTGCTCCGTTTCTCCGGCATTGTATGCCTTTTCCGCCTCATTGACACTGTCTAAGATCAGTTCATAAATGATCACTACCAACTCTGTGCGATTTGCCTGCACCACTCTGGCAGTATATTGTTTCTTTTCCTCACTCGTCATAGTTTTTCCTCATATTAGCTCTGTAACAAGCTCATAATCTGCTGTGGACGGTTGTTTGCCTGTGACAACATGGAAGTTGCCGCCTGTGACAATACGCTCTGCTGTGTATATTCTGTCATCTCTGCCGCCATATCCGTGTCCGTAATACGGGACATAGAGTTTGTCAGGTTTTCGCTGCTGACATCCAATGTATCTCTCGTTGCCTCGAGACGGTTCTGATAAGCACCCAATGCAGAACGCGCCTGTGATACTTTGTTGATCGCGTCATCCAGCGCACTGATCATATCATTTGCTCCGATCTGTGTGCAGGCATTGATCAGATCCACACCATCGCTGTCGCGCAGGCAGAGACTTTTACAAGTAAGCTCTGTGAAATCCATCTCCAATGTCTGATGCTCGTTTGCTCCAATCTGAAGTACCATCAATCCGGCATCCTCAACCTGAATATTACCGGTGTCTCCCGCACTTGCTTTTGCTACATCGATCTGCATCTCAAAACCACCATTTCCAACGATCGTTACGATGCCGCCATCTGCCTTATAGCTATATGCGTCCGCAGGAGTAAACTGTGCTCCAAGTTCGATCTCTGCGTCTTTACCCTGTGCCGTTCTATCCTGTGTCTCATTTGCAGATCTGACAGAGATTTTCTGTGCTGATCCTGCCGCACGACTTGTCAAGGTAAAGGAATCACCTGTCTGTGAGACATCCAGATTCATCGCATCACACATGGAGATCATTCTCTCACGGATCTCATCTGTCGTCTCCCCTGCTGAAATCTCAAAAGTATAACCATTCACACGAATCTTAGAAGGCACGGTATAGTCCACAGTAATCTCAGCCTTCTCCGCTACCGCTGTAACAGTTACATCATAACCGTTCTCCAATCTTGGCACTTTGGTCGATGCGGAAATTGTCTGTACAGATAAGGTATTGGACATTGTTGTTCTGGAAGAAGATCCATCCAATAATGGCTTGCCGTTAAACTGTGTCGTCTCAGCAATTCGATCCACCTCATCCAACATTTTGTCAACTTCTTCCTGCACAGTCATTCGGTCTTCCAATGCTAAGGTATCATTAGATGCCTGTACTGCAAGCTCACGTACTCTCTGTAAAATACTCTCGATCTCGCCCATTGCTCCTTCCGCTGTCTGAATAATGGAATCACCATCTGCGGCATTTCTGGAAGCCTGATCCAGTGCTTTGATCTGGGTACGCATTTTATTCGAGATCGCCATTCCGGCAGAATCGTCTGCTGCCTTGTTGATCTTATATCCTGTGCTCAAACGCTCCAAGCTGGCGCTTAATTTGTTGTCGATCTTCTTCAAGCTGACATTTGCCAACTGTGCAGAAATGTTGTGATTAATTCTCATGTTTCGTCCTCCATTCTATCGTTATCGGTCTGTATCCGATGTCTTTACGGTGTCTACTACCTGTGCAACCAAAACCTTTGCTACTGCATACAAAATTCTGCCATCTGTCTCTGACGCATCTGCTTCATTTTTCTGCCAGAAATCTGCCTGTTTGAAATCCATGCCGTAGGATAAGTTCTTCACCTCACAACCTAATGATTCCAAACTTGTCTGAAGAGATTCCTGCATATCCTGCAAACGCTCATAACCTGCTCGGTCCCCACAAAGGATCAATCCCTTGACCTCGCCTTCTTTGATACGCAGCTCCATCGAGATCTGCATCGGCTCATCAATGGAGACTTGTACTCTTCCCGCATGATCTCCTGTTCGACGAACTGTCAGGTTCATGCAGACAATCGAATCTCCTGCCTGCATCGGTATTTCATATTTCTCATTCGCTGCCAGGCTGCGATGCAGCTGTACCAATCCTCTCAGTCTAGCACTCTCTACCATGTCACTGTATGTTATATCGGCTGTTTGCTCATATTCCGTGAGAACCCGCTCCAAATAGGCATCGTTTTGTTCCAGCTTAGCCTGCAGATCCTCTTGACTTTCCCAATCATCCGGTTGTCCGTCAAATGCCGCATCCCACCGGTCCGTACTCTCCGCAAATCTGCGGCCGCCACGATACATATCTTTCCACAGAGATCCCTGCTCCATATAGGTAGCTGCTGCCTGTATATGTTCATAATGATCCGTAAGGTCATTATTTGCCAAAAACTCTACCGTCTTGTCAGCATCTGCAAAAGTATCGCGAAGTTCTTTCGCCTGCTCCGCATAATACTCTTTCTCCAGCACTTCATCGCCCTGCATCTCCTGCATGGCATCTGCTGCTGCATCCAAAGTATACTGTAGCATTTCTTCAGGATGTCCATCGGTCAATGTCTGTATTTTTTCCGGTGTCGCCTGATCCCACGCCTGGAAAGCCTGCTCTTTATAAAATGCCGTCTCGATCTGACGGGTAATGCTGCCAGCCGACTCGACCGATTGCTTCAGATCGCTGGTATCATCCACGCGTTGGTCAATCCCGTTCCCCTTCTCTGTGCGCACCGCTGTCAGCAGATTGGCTAATGTCATCTGTCTGCCGGACTGCAATACCGCTCCGATCGCTGCGCCATCGCTTTGTTCGATCTGATGCAGTAATCTAAAAATTCCTATATAGCCACTACGCTCCTGCTCCGTGATCTGATCACTTTTTTCTAACTGCCATAAATATTTGCTAAAGTTTTGCTGTTCTTTCGCCTCTTGATCTGCCTGCTGATCCAACTGCTCGTTAAGCTGCTCTACTGTCTGTTCCAAAGGATTGTTTCCCTGACGGATCATGTCCAATACAACAGACGGTTTCATCTGACGGATCATTTGGTTGACCTGTGCATCCCACGAACGCATCGTCTGCACATTATCCAGCGTAATTTCCATGCGATTGTATCCCAAAATACGGACAGCTCTTTGATTCGCCTCCGTGTCTTCTAAGCCAAGCTCCTGCAACAAATCCGGGATGCTGTCCCATGCCTTGCGGATATTATCCCCCAAGTCCGGACGAACCTGCGTACTGACTGCCTCATAATCCTGCTGATACTGCCATGCACTTCTCGTTGCACTGATCGCCACACTGTGCAATTCCTGCACCGTCATCAAGGCATGCTGCCGCATACTTCCTGCCAGCACAACTGCGGGTGCTTGTGCGATCTCTCTTACCGCTGACACGGTATCCTGCATCAATGTGATCTGATCTGCCTCAACCGGTGTCCCATTTTGCGCCCCCTGGCTCTGGAAATATACTGCTTCCATCTGACGAAGCCGGTCCACCAGGTCTGCCAACGGCTGTGTCTCCACTTGGATTCCCTGCTGCCACATCTTCATAATGGAAGAGGAAGTCATGCGAAGACGGATTTCCTCCAAACGACGATATAAAGTAATCTGCTCAATAGATTGCCGGTCTATCGTCTCACTTTCCTGCAGATATGAGCCCTGTTCCGTCTCTGAACCGGAGAAAGAAACATCCTGTCCGGTTTTAGCTGCTATCGAATCCAAAGTACCCTGCTGTTGTACTGTATGCGCCTGTTCCAAAGCACCTTGGTCCTGTCCGCTTTCCTGTACAGCAAGCGCCTGTTCCAGCGTGACTTGGTCCATGTCCTGTGCCTGTCCATTACGCTCCATCTGCATGACAATATTTGCCGAGTCCAGTTCGCTAACACGATCTGCAAGCTGTTCTGCCTGCCATGCCGTGTCACTGCCGGGTATCGTATCGACACCTCTCTGTCCGTATGCCATCGTCTGCACAATATCTGCTGCAACCTGCTCCAGCGGCAATTCCGTCCGCATATTCTGCAAAACATCTAAAACCGCCATGTTATTTTCTGTAATCGGAAGTTCATTGGCAAACAGCCACTTTGCCTGTTCCAGACTGTCCGCATCTGTCTGACCCAGTTTCTGTAAAAGTGTCTGCACCTGATCGGCATACTCCGTCCACTCACTCTCAGATACCGCATCCGCCGGCACGCCATTCGCTCCCGAATACATCCCCTGATAAATATTGGCGATAGAAGGCGTGTACCCTCCGTCAATGATGTAATGCATCGCCGCATCCGAGACACTGCCGATCTGTGTATACATCTGCAAGCCATTTACGACCTGATTGACATTTTGGGTCGTCACAGGCAGATCTGCCTGTGCCAGCATCTCACGGATCTGTGCGTCACTTTTTTGCGACAAAAATCCGCCCGCCTGCATGCTCTCCAAATCTTCCTGCATCTGTCTGCGAAATTCCAGATTTTCTTCCTGTCGATCCCGCTTCCATTTGCGCTCCGTACGAATCCTCTCGACTGCGCGTTCCAGACTGGACTCCTGATACTTCTCTAACGCACTGCCTTCTTCCTGTGACAATGCCTGATAGTCCTCTCCCGTCAAAACAGCAAGATTCTGTCCCGCTGTTTCCTGGGTCTGTCCGGCATCAGAGACAAACTTTGCCTCATCTTTCTGCTGATCTGTGTACACCTTTGTAACCTGATCATTGTAATCACTATTGGGTGTAACAGGAACCTCCATGTTCCTCCATCTTGCAGATACTTTTTCCACAGAGCGTTTCATTGCCTGCTGCGAAGCTGTATTGATTCGCGTCCCGGAAAGTCCTGCATGATAGGCATCCGTGCCCTTTTGTTGTTTTTGTTCCTGTAAAACTACATCCCTTATATTCATGCTGTCCCTCACTTTGAATTTTACTAACAATTATTTCGGCACCTTTGGCGATTTTCTGAAGTATACAAGAGCAAAGCCCGCGCTTTGCTCTGCAAGAATTGCTTTCGCAATTCTTGGTGATATATCACTACACTATGGGCAATTTTCTATATAATGCACAAGAGCAAAGCCCGCGCTTTGCTCTTGTGTCCTCTTTATGATTTTTTGGCTGTCTTGAAAGCTTCCTGATAACTAAGTACTTTACTGATGTAGCTTTTGCACTGCGATGGTATTCCGCCTGTTCGGCGCACCGTACCACTTCCTGCGTTATATGCCGCCAATGCCAGCTTGACATTTCCCTGAAATTCTTTTAACTTCTGCGCAATGCACTTTGCTCCGCCCATAATATTCTGTTCCGGATCAAACGGATCATCCACACCCAAACCTCTTGCGGTATCCGGCATTAACTGCATGATGCCCATTGCTCCGGAGCTGGAAACATCTTTTGGATTGAAGTTGGACTCCGCTTTTGCGATTCCTTTCAGCAGGCTCTCGTCCACACCATATTTTTTTGCTGCCTTTTTGAAATAGCTGTCATATGGTGTTGTTTTCATAGAAGATGCCGTTGTCGTTGTTACTTTATTAGAAGTAGACTTAGAACGACTGGTTGAAGAAGTCGATGTCTTTTTCGCTCCTTGACTTTCCACATATTGCACATTGCTGCCCGTAGATGGATCTTTGTAAGTAACCACACCGGAGCGACTGTTCGTGGAAGTATCACCAGACTCTGATGATGTCTTCTGCGCTGTTTGTTCTGTCTCTTTTTGCGTCTGTAATGCTGCTTCAAAACTTGTGATGGAGGTATGTCTGCCGCTTTCCCCATGATGCGTCACCAAGGGTTTGATCTGTAATGTAGAAATCGCCTGCGTTGTCAAACCACATCCTC
>JALEPA010000027.1 GCA_022766515.1 Lachnospiraceae bacterium
CCGGATAATAATGGAGGAAAAAACAATGGCAAAAGTAGGTATTTTGATGGGAAGCGATTCAGATCTGGAAATCATGAGCAAGGCTGCAAAGATGTTAGAGCAGTTTGGCATTGAGTATGAGATGAATGTCATTTCCGCACATCGTGAAGTAGATGTGTTTGTGGACTATGCACAGAGCGCAAAGGATCGTGGCATTTCCGTGATCATTGCAGGTGCAGGCGGAGCCGCACACCTTCCTGGTATGTGCGCAGCGATCTTCCCACTGCCGGTTATCGGTGTTCCTATTCATACAAAATCTCTTGGTGGCGTAGATTCTCTGTATTCGATCGTGCAGATGCCATCCGGTATCCCGGTTGCTACGGTTGCTATCAATGGTGCTGCCAACGCTGCAATTCTTGCTGCTAAGATGTTAGCGATCAGCGATACAGCACTTCAGGAGAAATTACAGAACTATAAAGAAGACTTAAAAGATCAGGTTGTTGCCAAAAATGATAAATTGACAAAGCTTGGCTATGAAGCTTATTTGAAGCAGATGTAATGGCAGGCGTTTATGGAATACACACTTGCTATTTACTTGATAGGCATGAATCTGCTAGGGCTGTGGGTGATGTATGCCGATAAGAGAAGAGCGGTCAAAAAAGCATGGCGTATACCCGAAAAACATCTTTTTGGAGTCAGCCTGTTAGGCGGCAGTCTTGGAACATGGGCGGGCATGTATTTGTTTCACCATAAAACCAAGCACTGGTATTTCGTGTTTGGTATGCCTGCTGTTTTCTTTGTCCAAGTGGCACTGTTTATCAGCCTATTCGCTAATAAATAAAGATTACGAGAGAAATGAGGATGCAGATGATTCAAAATATAATTTTGGATGTTGACGGAACGCTGTGGGATACGACCGAAGTCGTTGCCAAAGCATGGAATGAAGCAATCGCAGACAAGGGGACCAGTTCTGTCAAGACAACAGCAGCAAAGTTAAAAAACCTGTTTGGAAAACCGGTAAATATCATTGCAAAAGAGCTTTTTACGGATGTTGACGAGGAATCCATGCGAATGGAATTGATGGATCTCTGCTGCCTGTATGAGCACAAAGCATTGGAACAGACGACCGATTGTCTTTTGTTTGATGGCGTTGCATCAACTTTACAGGAGCTTGCCGGTCAGGGAATACGGTTGTTTATTGTCAGCAACTGCCAAAGCGGTTATATTGAGCTGTTTATGCAGAAAAATCAATTAGAATCCATCATTCAAGATAAGGAATGTTTTGGAGATACCGGGTTGTCAAAGGGACAAAATATTGCCCTTGTCATGCGCAGACAGCAGTTAAATCCCAAAGAAACGATCTATGTGGGCGATACCCTTGGGGATGCACAGGCATCAGCAGAAGCGGGAATCCCATTTGCGTTTGCAGAGTATGGATTTGGCAGCGTAGAGGATCCGGCATGGCGTTTGTCACGCTTTTGTGAAGTGAAAGATCTGGTCCAATAAAGGGACAGGTGACAGATTAGGATTTATGATTGATACAGTATCTCATTGGAACGGTGAAGTTTCAATATACAGAAAGGCATGGAAGAGAAAATGAATTTTTTGGAAGAAAGAATTATCAAAGATGGCATTGTCAAAGAAGGCAATGTATTAAAAGTTGACAGTTTCTTAAACCATCAGATGGACATCAAATTGTTTGAGCAGATGGGCGAGGAATTCGGCAGACGATTTGCAGACAAAAAGATCAACAAGATCCTGACGATCGAGGCATCCGGTATCGGTATTGCCTGTGTCGTAGCAAAGACTTTTGATGTTCCTGTTGTGTTTGCAAAGAAATCAAAAAGCATCAATATTGAGGGTGAGATGTATGTGTCCGAAGTGGAATCTTTTACCCATAAATGCAAAAATCAGGTCATTGTATCCAAGAAGTTTTTGGGCGAAGAGGATCATGTTTTGATCATTGATGACTTTTTGGCAAACGGCTGTGCATTACAGGGATTGATCTCCATTGTCAATGAAGCAGGTGCTACGGTAGAGG
>JALEPA010000065.1 GCA_022766515.1 Lachnospiraceae bacterium
GATCCGGTGGTGGAATTGCCCACAACCGTGAAGAATTAGTTGAGATCCTTTCTAACGGTCTGCGTTTGTCTCGTGTAGGACAGGTATTGGTAGAGCGTTGTATTGCCGGATGGAAAGAGATCGAGTATGAGGTAATGCGTGACAGCAACGGAACCTGTATTACTGTATGTAACATGGAAAACCTTGATCCGGTTGGTGTTCATACAGGAGATAGTATCGTTGTGGCACCTTCACAGACTTTGTCCGATAAAGAGTACCAGATGCTTCGTACTTCAGCACTTCGTATTATTGATGAGTTGGGAATTACGGGTGGATGTAATGTACAGTTTGCGCTGCATCCAACTTCTTTTGAATATATCGTTATCGAGGTAAACCCTCGTGTGAGTCGTTCTTCCGCTTTGGCATCTAAGGCGACCGGTTATCCGATCGCAAAGGTTTCTGCCAAGATCGCATTGGGATATACATTGGATGAGATCCCAAATGCCGTGACAGGAAAGACATATGCCAGCTTCGAGCCGGCGTTGGACTATGTCGTTGTGAAGATCCCAAGACTTCCATTCGATAAATTCATTACGGCAAAGAGAACTTTGACGACACAGATGAAAGCAACCGGTGAGGTTATGAGTATCTGCACAAGCTTTGAGGGTGGTCTGATGAAGGCTCTTCGTTCTCTGGCGCAGCATGTGGATTGTTTGGAAACAGGCGATTATGATGGCATGTCAGACGAGGAAGTATTGGACAAACTTCATGTTGTAGATGACCGCCGTATTTATCTGATCGCGGAGATCCTGCGTCGTGGTATCGCTTCCTATGATCACATTCATGAAGTGACCATGATCGATGAATGGTTTATCGACAAGATCGCCATTTTGGTAGAAATGGAAAAGAAGATCAAAGATTGCGGAGGCAACTTAGATAAAGAGTTATTGACAGAAGCCAAGAGAATGGAATTTCCGGACAATGTCATTGCCCGCTGGACCGGCAAGACAGAGGAGGAGATCAAAAATCTTCGCTATGAGTATGGCATTACGGCAGCATTTAAGATGGTTGATACTTGTGCGGCAGAGTTTGCATCTGAGACACCATATTATTACAGCTGCTTTGATGGAACCAATGAAGTAGAAGATAAGCATGAGCGTAAAAAGATCATGGTACTTGGTTCCGGACCGATCCGTATCGGACAGGGAATCGAGTTTGACTATTGTTCTGTACACAGTGTATGGGCATTGGCGCAGGAAGGTTATGAGACGATCATCGTCAACAACAATCCTGAGACAGTAAGTACCGACTTTGATATTGCCGATAAATTGTATTTCGAGCCATTGACACCGGAAGATGTTGAGAACATCGTTCGTTTGGAGAAACCGGATGGTGCGGTAGTACAGTTCGGTGGTCAGACTGCCATCAATTTGACAAACGCATTGATGAAAATGGGTGTTAAGATACTGGGAACCAGTGAAGAGAATGTTAATGCAGCCGAAGACCGTGAGCTGTTTGATGAAATTTTGGAAGAGTGCTGTATCCCTCGTGCAAAGGGTGACACCGTCTTCACGACAGAGGAAGCTCTTCGTGTGGCAAATGAGCTCGGCTATCCGGTACTCATTCGTCCATCCTATGTCCTTGGTGGACAGGGCATGCAGATCGCAGTAAATGACGATGATATCGTACAGTTTATGGCGGTTATCACTCGTTACCATCAGGAGCATCCGATCTTGATCGATAAATATCTGATGGGTAAGGAGATCGAGGTCGATGCGGTATGTGACGGAGAGGATATTTTGATCCCAGGTATCATGGAGCATATCGAGCGTGCCGGAATCCATTCCGGTGATAGTATTTCCGTATACCCTGCACAGACGATCTCTGAGAAGATCCAGAATGTCATTGTTGAGTATACGCGTAAGCTGGCAAGATCACTGCATGTTATCGGTTTGATCAATATCCAGTTTATCGTTTATCAGGACGAGGTCTATGTGATCGAGGTAAATCCTCGTTCCAGCCGTACCGTTCCATATATCAGTAAGGTAACAGGTATTCCGATCGTTGATCTTGCTTCTAAGGTGATCCTCGGTGCGAAGATCAAAGACCTTGGATATGAGCCGGGATTAGCACCAAAGGCTGCTTATCTGGCGATCAAGATGCCGGTATTCTCCTTTGAGAAACTGCGTGGTGCCGAGATCAGCCTTGGACCGGAGATGAAGTCTACCGGAGAGTGCCTGGGTATTGCTAAGACCTTTAATGAAGCATTGTATAAGGCATTCTTAGGTGCCGGGGTGGATCTTCCAAAGCATAAGAAGATGATCCTCAGCGTTAAGGATGCAGATAAGTTAGAAGCGGTAGATATTGCCCGTAGATTTAAGGCATTGGGATATGAGATCTTTGCGACAAGAAATACTGCCAGAGTGATCAATGAGCATGGTGTGGAAGTGATTCCGGTCAACCGTATCAATGAGGAATCCCCTACACTGATGGATCTGTTGTTAGATCATCACATTGATCTGGTCATTGATACACCAACGCATGGTGACAAGTTGAAGGATGGTTTCCTGATCCGTCGTACAGCGATCGAGACCGGAGTGAACTGTCTGACATCGTTAGACACCGCTGCAGCGTTGTTGACCAGTTTGGAGAGCGGCGAAAAGAAATTATCCATCGTGGATATCGCAACGATCTCAAAGGGAGAATAATAAAAGACAGCCGTTATCTGTCACAGGCGGATGACGGCTGGAAAGTAAGGATAAAGGAGATAATAACATCATGGAAAAATATGGAGTGAATGAGCTTCGCAAAAAATATTTGAATTTTTTTGAGAGCAAGGGACACCTGGCAATGAAAAGCTTTTCGCTGGTGCCACATAACGATAACAGTTTGTTGCTGATCAATGCAGGTATGGCGCCTTTGAAGCCATATTTTACCGGACAGGAGATCCCTCCAAGAAGGAGAGTAACGACTTGCCAGAAGTGTGTTCGTACCGGTGATATTGAAAATGTAGGAAAGACAGCAAGACATCTGACATTCTTTGAGATGCTTGGTAACTTTTCCTTTGGCGATTATTTCAAACATGAGGCACTTGCCTGGTCATGGGAATTTTTGACGGAAACACTTGGCATGGATCCGGATCGTCTCTATCCATCTATTTATGGTGAGGACGATGAGGCTTATGATATTTGGACAAAGGAAATTGGCGTGCCGGGAGAGAAGATCACTCGTTTCTACCGCGATGAAAACGGAGAGTGTGATAACTTCTGGGAGCATGGTGCAGGTCCTTGTGGTCCATGTTCTGAGATCTATTATGATCGTGGAGAAAAATATGGCTGTGGAAAGCCGGATTGTAAAGTGGGTTGTGAGTGTGACCGCTTTATGGAGATCTGGAACAATGTATTTACACAGTTTGACGGAGACGGCAAAGGCAACTATGCTGAACTGGAAAATAAAAATATTGATACCGGAATGGGTCTTGAGCGATTGGCTGTCGTTGTGCAGGATGTAGATTCTGTATATGACATTGATACTATGAAGGCGATCCGTGACAAGATCTGCGAGATGGCTCACACCGAGTATCAGACAGATGAGGCAAAAGATGTGTCTATCCGTCTGATCACAGATCATATCCGTTCTTCAACCTTTATGATCTCCGATGGAATCATGCCTAGTAATGAAGGCAGAGGCTATGTGCTCCGCCGTTTGATCCGCCGTGCCGTGCGTCACGGCCGCAAACTTGGCATTAAGGCACAGTTTATGGCAGAGCTGGCACAGACTGTGATCCGTGAGTCAAAAGACGGATATCCGGAATTGGAAGAGAAGAAAGAATTTATTCTTCAGGTATTGACACAGGAAGAAGGAAAATTTGATAAAACGATCGATCAGGGATTAAATATTCTTGTACAGATGCAGGAAGATCTGGAGAAGAAAGGCGTTAAGGAGCTTAGCGGCGAAGATGCATTTAAGCTGTATGATACCTATGGATTCCCATTGGATCTGACATTAGAGATCATGGAAGAAAAGGGATATACGGTAGATGAGAAAGGTTTTGCTGCCGCTATGCAGGAGCAGAAGGAAAAGGCAAGAGGAGCCAGAAAGACGACGAACTACATGGGCGCAGAGGAGACTGTATATCAGCAGATCGATCCTGCGATCACAAGTAAGTTTGTTGGTTATGACAGACTGACACATGAGTCAAAGATCTCAGTGCTTACGACAGAAGAGGAAGTCGTACAGGCTTTGACGGATGGCAGCACAGGCACGATCATCGTCGATGAGACACCATTTTACGGAACGATGGGTGGTCAGCTTGGCGATAGAGGTGTGATCACGGCAGGAGACAGCCGATTTGTAGTAAAAGATACGATCCATCTGCAGGGTGGTCGTATTGGACATGTTGGTGTTGTAGAGAGCGGTATGTTTAAGGTAGGCGACACAGTTACTTTGCAGGTGGATGCCGTAAATCGTCAGAACACGGGCAAAAACCATAGTGCCACTCATTTATTACAGAAAGCACTTCGTCTTGTATTAGGCAGTCATGTCGAGCAGGCTGGTTCCTATGTGGATGCAGAGCGACTTCGTTTTGACTTCTCACATTTTTCTGCCATGACAGAGGAAGAGATCGCCAAGGTAGAAGATCTCGTTAATGAGCAGATTGCCAAGGATCTGCAGGTCGTTACGGAAGACATGACGATCGAAGAGGCGAAAAAGACCGGTGCGATGGCATTGTTTGGCGAGAAATATGGTGATACGGTACGCGTAGTCCAGATGAAGAACGAAGGCGAAGAGCCATTCAGCGTCGAACTTTGTGGTGGTACTCATGTGGCACATGCCGGAGTGATCTCTTATTTTAAGATTATTTCAGAAAGCGGTGTTGCAGCAGGTGTTCGCCGTATTGAGGCACTCACGGGCGAAGGCTTGATGAAATATTACGCAGCTGAGGAGCAGACCTTGAAAGAGGCTGCCAAGATCGCAAAGACAGAGCCGGCAAAACTGGCACAGAAGCTTCAGGCAATGCAGGAGGAACTCAAAGCACTCCACAGTGAGAATGAGAAGTTAAAAGCAAAATTGGCAAATGATGCAGTAGGAGATGTAGACAGCCGGATCAAGGAAGTTGGAGGCATCAAGGTATTGGCGATGGATGTGCCGGATGTTGATATGAATGGACTTCGTAACCTTGGTGATCAGATGAAAGAAAAGATCGGAGAAGGTGTTGTTGTTTTGGCATCTGCAAATGGCGGTAAAGTCACATTGCTTGCTATGGCTACAGATGGCGCAATGGAGAAGGGCGCACATGCCGGTAATCTGATCAAAGAGATCGCTTCTTTGGTAGGCGGTGGCGGTGGCGGCCGTCCAAATATGGCACAGGCAGGCGGAAAGAACGCAGATGGTATTCCGGCTGCACTGGCGAAAGTCGAAGAAGTTGTGGAGAAGCAGCTTGGCTAAATGCCATATTGCAATAAATACATTCTGGCAGTATAATGTCAGTGTATTATAAATGGTAACTCATGTAGTACATGAAAAAAGGAGGAACTTTATGAAAAAAATCAAGAGATTGCTTGTCGTTGCGGCAATGGCACTTGCACTTGGTGCAGCTTCCAAAGCGCAGTCACAGGCAGCAGTAACCGGAGTAAAACAGGTAGATGACAGCACAAGTTCTGTCACGATAAAATGTGATGCTGTGCTGCAGGCAAATTATTATTACCTGGAGATGAGTACCGATAAGGTCAACTGGGTATACATGGATGTATCATCTAATCCAAACAGCTTGTATACAAGTGGATTGACAGCAGGCAGAACTTATTATGCTCGTGTTGGTATTTGTGATGACTGGGAGTATGTCAATAGTGTGCAGATCCCAACCAACCCAAGAGAAGTATCTGCAGTCACTGATGTCGTTACAGCTCCATCAGGCTATCCACAAGTTACACAGACAAAGGCAGCAACAAAGTCTTTCTCTGTAGTGATCAATGGAATGACAGGAGCCAATTATTATTGTGTGAATTACAACAACCTGACATTGGCACAGGGTGCTTCTAACAAGCTGACAACAGCAAATACTTTGCTTCCTGGTACAGGATATTGGATCCGCGCATATGCAGGACGCCGTTCTTCATCCGGTTATATTGCATATGGTACATATGATTATGAGAAGATGCAGACACTTGCCAATGCGATCCCAAAGGGATCTTTTGGTATCACAAGTGCCTATATGTATATTGATAGCTATACTTTCTCTGTAGCAGCCGGCAACTTGGATGTTGATGGATGGCAGTGGCAGCTTACGAATGCAAAAGGTAATAAGGTATTAAAAAACGGTCAGGGCTCTACTTTCTCAACAAGCTTGAGAGGTACTTTCTATAAATACCGCGTGCGTTCTTATGTAGAATGTGGTACCGGTAAGAGTTACAGTGCATGGTCTACATTCAAGACAGTGGCAATTCCAAGCTCTGTTTCAGGACGCAGAGTAGGCAAAAAGGCACTTCGTGTGAGCATTGGTAAAGTATCCGGTGCTACAAAGCTGGCAGTTTATATCTCTACAAGCGAGAAGTCCGGATTTAAGAAAGTAAAGACGATTTCTGCTAAGAAGAGAACTCTGACGATCAAGAAGATCGGTAAGAAGAAATTAAAGACGGGTAAGACCTACTATGTCAAAATCGTACCTATGGCTAAGGTTGGCAAAAAGACGATTAAAGCTCAAACATATGCAGTTTATAATTTCAAATTATACAAATAACAATTATTAGAAACATGTTTGTCCCATGCGCATTCCGGTTCGGCAGCGCATGGGATTTTTTCTTTGTAGGATCAAGGAAGGTGTCAAAGGCTTGGATTTTTTTGCAGACTATTTTTCTGAAAAAAGATGGTTGACTAATTTTGGAAATATGGTATAATAGTTTTCGTGCGTATGGAAGAAGACTCTTTCATGGTAAAATATATTACCCTATACAGTTGTGTATTGAAGCATAATCTACAACTGAGGGGAGGTTAGGTGTGAGACTATGTCAAATGTAATCGTAAAAGAAAATGAGACATTGGATAACGCTTTACGTCGTTTCAAAAGAAATTGTGCGAAAGCCGGTATCCAGCAGGAAATTCGTAAAAGAGAGCATTATGAGAAGCCAAGCGTTCGTCGTAAGAAGAAGTCTGAGGCAGCTCGTAAGCGCAAATACTAATTGTATTTGAAATGAAGATAGGAAGCGATTCCAAGGGAATCACTGCGTAAGCGGTGGTTTCCTTTTTTCGTTGTTCTTTTTCTTATTTTTGGCAACAAAAAAAGACCTTAAGAGTTAAGGTCTTTTTTATGCGGAAGAAGGGACTTGAACCCTCACGTCGCTAAGCAACACTAGAACCTGAATCTAGCCTGTCTGCCAATTCCAGCACTTCCGCGAAATATGTCTGTCAAACAGCACAAGCAGTATAATAGCATGAGGTTCGGTATTTGTCAATCCCTAATTTGCTTTCTAACTTATTTTTTTGAAAAGTGGGTTTTGGTGTCGTATGTTTTTTCTGTGAACTTTTGCAAACTGCGAACTTAGGAATTGACTTATAGGGGATTTTTGATAGAATAGAAGATAGCGTTTTGCGTTTCTGACGGTAGCTTATTGGGAGGATGCAAAACAAGAAATTACAATATGGAGGATTTACCATGAATGCATCAAAAAAGATTATGAATCAAGGAAAAAGTGAAGATGCCACAACGACAGTGACTGCACCTAAGAGCAGCAAAAAATTAGGAAAGGCAGGACTTGGCCCAAGCAAAAAATCAGTTTTTATGGGCGCGATCTGCGTTGTTTTGATCCTGGCACTTTGCATTGGCGTAGCCGTACAGCAGCTTCAGCCAACCACAGTACTTAAGATAGGCAAGACCAAATTAAATATGGACGATATGATGTACCCAATCTATGAGAGGGAGAGTAAGTATGCACCATCCGATGAGCTTTATCAGATGTATGTAGGAACTTCTATCTGGGATACTACATATCTGGGAGACGATACAACGATCGATAAGACATTGACGAACTCTAACGGATTAAAGATTGAGATCATCAATGCAGAAACAGAATACGAAGTATTATATCAGGAAGCGATCAAAGCAAAATATTCATTGACCGATGATGAGAAAAAGGATGCTGTGAAGCAGGCTGAAAAGGCGTTGAAGGGCTTGAGCATCAAGCAGAAATTGCAGCTTTGCATTTCTAAGAAAAATTTGACTTCTCGTTTTGAAAAGAGAATTTTAGCAGACAGATATAAAGCAGACCGCAAGAAAGAGACAGACAAGACGGTAGATGAGAAGACAG
>JALEPA010000074.1 GCA_022766515.1 Lachnospiraceae bacterium
CGGTAACATTTATTATCCAGTTGGCATCCGCAAAGGCAAAAATAGAATCCGGGACAAAATCGGGATTAGCGAAACACTGTGCCTGAGCATAGATATGTGAATAAATTTCGGACAAAGATACTGTCGATAAACAGCAGGAAACTTATGTCCTTTCCAGCGTCAAAATAGCCACAGCGAAATTGATTCAAGAATTAATAAATGTTGCGTAGCATATCAAGAAATGATATAATGATGCTAGGGTCAAAAGTAGGTGGCAGGTTGTGCTCACACATAATCTGCCATCTACTGACTTAACCCGCCAAACAACCGACAAGAAGCAGATTTGCTTGCAAATTTGCAGAATTGGAGGCGTTTGTAGGATTGAGGATATTGCGTAGCAATGTAGCAATCCGCAGCATGATTTGGGAGCAAAATATCTTTTGACTCCAACATCACTATAAAAGACAAAGAGAGGGTATTGTATGAAAAACAAGAACAAAAAACAGATATTAAATTTTAACAAAGTGTTGGTGATGTTTGCAATCTTTCCCATGATAGTGTCTGTGATTATCATGCTGGTAATGCTGATTAGAACATCAAGTAATGAAATTAAAGATATTACGAAAGATTCCATGTTATCTCTTGTAAAGGAAACCGGAGCAGGATTTGAGTCCTATATCCAAAATGGAGAGGCTACTTTGGACAATTTTGCCAAATCGCCGATTGTAATAAAGTTTTTGCAAAATCAGGACGATGCTACATTACAAAAAGAAGCACAGGATTATACAATGGATTGTTTTAATGAAGCAGCTAATATGGAGGCTATCTACATATCCAACTGGAATTCAACAACCCTGGCACATCCGGTAGAAAGTGCTATTGGATCGCCAACAAGAGAAGGAGACAGCCTAAAAAATCTGCAGGATAGTCTGCTGGCATCTGGTGGTGTCTATAACACGGGGGTTATGGAATCGCCTGCTACAGGGAAACAGGTAGTATCTTTGTATGCTCCTGTGTTGGATGACAATAATAATCCTATCGGTTATGTAGGAGCGGCATTATACATAAATGATGTGGCAGAAATGTTCTCCGATACATCTTCGATGGGGTTTGATTCTATGTATGTCTATACGGTAAATGGACATGATGGAATTATGATACAGCATCCGGATGAAGAAAAGATAGGGCAGCCGGTTGAAAATGATGCTGTAAAACAGATTTTAGTGCGAATCAGTAACAGCGAGAAAGTGGAACCGGGATTTATCAGTTATGAATTTAAAGGTCGAAATAAATATGCGGCTTACTTTGTAGGAAAGAATAATAATTATATCACGGTACTCACCGTAGATGAACAAGATGTACTCAAAGAAATAAATAAGCTTTCGAGTTTTTATATATTAACTGCGATTGTATTAATCATTATTTTTGTCATTCTTGCACTGATTTTTGCAGGTAAGATGGCTACTCCACTAAAAAAATTGGATGGATTCACTAGAGAACTTGCTACCGGTAATTTGAATGCAGATATAGAAACGTCAGCTAAGGTAAAAGAGATTAATTCTATTATTGAGTCAGCGAATATATTAAAATCTACGATGAAGAGTGTGCTATCCAATATCCATACAAGTATGGATGAACTGGACCAAAATATGGTAGGTGTGGATGATTCTATCGGAGAATGTAGTAATGCTGTGAGCGGGGTGTCTTCTGCCATTGACGGGATTTCTGATGGGGCTTTTTCTATGTCGAAATCTGTACAGACAACGGCTGTCAATATGGGAAATGTTGGAGATAACATTTCTAATATTCAAAGTTCTGTGAAATCTGCAAAGGAAAATGCGGAAGAAGTGAGTAAAATCAGTACAGCGTTAAGAGATAACCTGAATCACCTGATTGAGGCGAACAGGAATACCATCCAGATATCACAAGAAGTAGTAAGGGGAATTGCTGAGTCCAATGAAGCGGTGGAATCTATTAATATGGCAACCGATGTGATTACAGAGATTGCAAGTCAGACCAATCTTTTGTCATTGAATGCTTCTATTGAGGCTGCCAGAGCAGGTGAACAGGGCAAGGGATTTGCCGTAGTGGCTAGTGAAATACAGACTTTGGCGGAACAGTCTACAAAATCTGCTCAGGAAATCAGGGATATTATCTCTAATCTTGTTCAAAAATTTGGTGTAAGTACAGAACTTGTGGGAAAAATAAAGGAATCTATTACGATAGAGGGCGATGTTTTAGATAATGTTCATGGAAGTTTTAATGAAGTAACACATAGTATGAATCAGACATCCGAAGATATAAATGACATTTATGGAAAAACGAATGAGCTTTCTATAGCAAAGGACAATATAATAAATGAGGTCAGCAATCTGTCCGCAATTGCCCAACAGAATGCGGCAAGCTGTGAAGAAACTACAGCTGTCATTGAAGATATCAATGATACCATTGCAAAAATAAGCCACTCATCAAAGGATACTGTACATTTGGCTGATAAACTGAAACAGGAAGTTGACTATTTTAACATTTAACTGTATTTTCTATAGATGATTAATTGGCAATAGAGTGCAGTTATGGAACCGGAAAAGTTACCGGAAGACAAACTGGAGTCTGGTGAGTTTGATATTATCAAAATGGATGTTTTGGAAAAAGATGCAGCCTACGGTTTTTCGAGAAATCTGCAGACTTGGCTTGTGGATTTTACAAAATATCATATGGTATATGAAGACGATATCGAAATGTTTTTAGAAAAAACCAATCTACATGCACTTAGAGAACATTTTGAGGAAAATAACATGTAGCCTGTCCGTATCTTGTATAGACGTCAGGTTATGGATTCTTTTCATAAAGTCATGTTGGAGATTATTCCAAGAGAAGGATATCGTGACGATCAACCCGTGGTTTATCTGTATGTAAAAGATATGGGCGATGAGGTTGGACTGGAATAGTTGTAGACGGTATCTTGTTTGAGAGTGTTTATTAGAAATGCCATTGTCAAATTGATGTGTCAGAGAGAACTCGTTGATTATGCGGTTCAGTGGATAGAGAAAGCATTTTTGGTTATAGTATGTATCATGGAGATAAATGATGACATTGCAAAGAAAAGAGGAAAATTATGAGAATAAAAAAATTTGTAGCTATAACAATGATATCATTACTTTTGCTGACAGGGTGTGGCGGTAATGATCAGAAGAATGCAACTCAGCAGGAAAGCCAGACGCAGGATACTGTGAATGATCAGAATGAGTCTACAGCCCAGACAAATACACCGGAGTATTCAAACTCGACTACCAGTCAGAATGTGGCATCCCAATATTATCTTTCTCTTGGAACATTGGAGAAGGAGGTGGAGCTAGAGGGAAATGACCGGGATTTTGATGAGGTAGAGATTTTGAACGGAAAGCTCATCTTCCCAAACGGGGCAATTCAAAGTGTTGTGATAAAGGAAAGCGACGGGAAGGAACGGTTTATTCAGGCCACAGAACAGGAAGTTCGGAATCTGATAAATGCATTGGAAAGTGTAGATTGTTCAGGAACAATTACCGCAACTTCTGATAAAAAATCAGAAGTTATTTTGGTATATAAGACAAAGGATACGGAGTATCGTACTGTTTCTATTGAAAGTGCAGAAAATAATCATTATCTGATTCGAGTAAAAGAGGATGATCGGGATGAATTTGCTGAAATAGAAGATATATCGGATAGAAATTCGGAACAAGATTACGATGTTGTTCAGGTTAAGTCCCAAAAGGTATCCGAAATAATAAATCATTGGATTGAATAGTCATCAATTTTTCAAATTTGTGATTATTCCATAACAGGTGGAATAAAGTTTTCTATGGCACTTACCATTTTTGATGTCGGATTACAA
Source organism: Lachnospiraceae bacterium (assembly GCA_022766515.1). Lineage (GTDB taxonomy): Bacteria > Bacillota > Clostridia > Lachnospirales > Lachnospiraceae > Butyribacter. Next base: position 3,851 of record JALEPA010000074.1, read on the forward strand.
AATGAATGACAGGTGATTTGAAAAAACAGCCCCCTCCGGGATGATTTCCGGAAAGGGCTGTTTTTTATATTGTACGCATAGATTGGTTGACCCATACCCGCATTTCGTTTTCTCCACGGTTTGCCCAAACATAATACGGCACCCAACAAAGAGTTGTTTTTTGGGGTTGTTGTGCTGTCCACTCCTGATAGAGAGGAGAAAAACTTTCGCATTCTTTTGTGCGGTAACCTGAAGACTGGATTGCAACTATTTTTTCATCACAAATATTTTTTGGGGTAACGGTTGTCGCTCCATAAGGATCGCACTGAAGCAGATGCAGGTCATGCCCATTATCTTTTTCTTCGAGACAATATACCAATGGACCTCGCATTAGTGCAAGCTTTCCTTCTGTTTCTTGTACATTGCTGTGCGCCTGTATCCAGCGTACAGGCATCGAAAAATCCATCCTCAATATACTATCATGGTCTATATTTATGTAAAGATAACCGTCCCTTGCAATGCCTCCTCGTTCACACCATTGGGAAATAGTGTTATATTTTTGGCCGTCAATTGAAAATTGCTTTGTCCATTCTGGTACCCGCACCGCCAACTGCAAAGAGGATTCTGGAGAAATTCCGTTTACTTCCACGGAAAATTCACCGTTCCAAGGCATTTTCCCGGTGGTCCGAATATGCAAGACGTCTTCTGTGCCGTCTGCTTTGGTCAGTGTTTTATTGATTTCGGCATCCAAAAAAAGATGAACAAAAAGGGTCTGCTTTGTCTCAGTAAATGCATACATGCCAATGGAAGAAATAAGGCGGGCAAGATTCGGTGGACAGCATGCGCACCCAAACCATTTTTGGCGTACCGGTTTGATATGGTGCTTACGTGCATCTTGTCTGCAATCTTCCGGGCGGCATTCCAACGGATTTGTATAGAAAAAACGGTGTCCGTCTAGCGACATTCCGCTCAGGACGCCATTATACAGTGCCCGTTCCATCACATCTGCATATTGGCTTGTTGGATGTGACTGTAACATTCGATAGGCAAAAAATATCAATCCGATTGCTGCACAGGTCTCTGCATAAGCCGTATCGGAAGGAAGATCATAATTGTGACTAAATGATTCACCTACGTGAGTGCCACCAATACTTCCGGTAATATACATTTTCTGTTGCGTAATATTATTCCACAGATTTTGGCAGGCTGTATCCAGTTCGTCGTCATTGGTCAGACGGGCAACATCGGACATGCCGCAGTACAAATATGCTGCGCGAACAGCATGACCTACAGCTTCTTTTTGTTGGCGTACTGGTCGGTGTGCCTGGTAATAGGTATATCGCTCCGTGTAGTTTGTCTGACCGGCAAAATCTACTTCATCCACCTTATTGTTCTGTATGCTTTCTTCCGGGTGCTCCAAATCGAAATAGTATGGTTTTTTTCCTCGCTCATCTATAAAATATTTTGCTTGTTTTAGATAGCGAATATCTTTCGTTACTTGGTATAATTTCACTAATGCAAGTTCTGCTTCTTCGTGTCCGGGATAGCCGTG
>JALEPA010000095.1 GCA_022766515.1 Lachnospiraceae bacterium
GCGGAGATCACGATCGCGAAGGATCGTCCGCGAGAGGATTCATTTATGCTTTCATCGGAGTTTTTGGAATATAAAAAGCAGATCGTATCCATTTTACAATGATGGAATAGGATCGAACAATAGAGGAGGAAATTATGCAGGAGATTCGGTTAGGTTCTCATGTAGGAATGTCGGGGAAAGAAATGTTTTTGGGCTCTGTCAAAGAGGCGGTCGGATATGGCGCAAATATCCTGATGCTTTATACAGGCGCACCACAAAACACCAGGCGAAAAGCAATCGAGGAATTAAACATTGATGCCGGATGGGCTTATGCAAAGGAACATGGGGTTGAAGAGATCATCGTGCATGCTCCTTATATTATCAATCTGGCAAATACGGTCAAACCGGAGACTTTTGAGTTGGCTGTTTCTTTTCTGGAAAAAGAGATCACAAGGACAGCGGCAATGCATAGTTCGATCCTTGTACTGCATCCCGGTTCTCATGTCAATGCCGGAGAAGAGGCTGGCATCGCACAGGTGATCAAGGGACTTAATATGGTATTAGACCAAAATGACGATGATGTCTATATCGCCCTGGAAACAATGGCGGGAAAGGGCAGTGAACTGGGGAAGACTTTTGAGCAGATCCGCAGTATTTATGATGGGGTCACGAAAAAAGACCGTCTTCGTGTCTGCTTTGATACTTGTCATGTCAATGATGCCGGATATGATCTTGTCAATGATTATGAGGGTGTTTTGGCAGAGTTTGACAAAGTGATCGGATTGGATCAGATTGCAGTATTTCATATCAATGACAGTCTGAATCCTTTGGGCGCACATAAGGATCGTCATGCGAATATCGGGGAAGGATCGATCGGCTATGAGACACTTCACAAGCTGGTGCATGATCCAAGATTTTTATCGATCCCTAAAATTTTGGAGACTCCTTGGCGGTGCGAGGAAGGTTCGACGAAGAAAACCATCCCGCCTTACAAAGAAGAGATTGCATGGTTATTGCAGGAGTAAGAGATCACGGTCTGCCTGATGCAGACAACGGATAGAGGGAACAGAGAGGAGTATGGCGATGGCAGTGCATATTTTGCTGGTGGAGGATGACAAGGAGATCATCACATATCTGTCAGAGTTTTTACAGGAAGAGGGATTTACGGTCACAACGGTGTCCGGTCAGAAACAGGCAGTGGAGCTTGTAGAAGATCCGGAGACGGACCTGGATCTGGTTTTGATGGATGTGTCTTTAGAAGAGGGAAATGGCTTTTCTGCCTGTGCAGAGATCAAGGCAAAGTCGGATCTTCCGGTGATTTTTTTGACGGCATCCGGAGATGAGTACAGTGTCGTGACGGGGTTAGACCTGGGGGCAGATGATTATATCGGAAAACCGTTTCGCCCAAGAGAGCTGGTATCGCGGATCCGAAGTGTACTGCGAAGAAGCGGTCATGTACAGTCTGTTCTGGAATTGGGTGATGTCTCGATCGACGCCACCGGAGGAACGGTACGAAAAGCGGGACAGGAAATTTTTCTGTCGGCACTGGAATACCGCCTGTTACTTGTGTTTGCAGGCAATAAGGGCAAGGTGTTATCGAGAGGGCAGCTTCTGGGAGAAATCTGGGATGCTGCCGGAAAATATGTGAATGATAATACGCTGGTCGTGTATATCAAACGACTGCGGGAAAAGATAGAGGATGATCCGGGCAAACCGCAGATTATCAAAACGGTAAGAGGACTGGGGTACCGAGCTGACTAGAAGAGCAAAACGAGTGTTTTGCTCTGCAAGAATTGCATTCGCAATTCTTGGTGATATGATCTACAATGTAGGGGCATGAAATATAGAAGGGATGAATGGGATATGTTCAGAAATCCGGAGGTGAAAAGAGATCTGTTGTTACTTGGCGCAGGTTCTCTTTTTTTTATAGTATTAGCGAATTTATGGAAGGGAGCAGAGATTGCAACAGCTGTGGCTGTTTTATGTGTGATCTTTACGCTTTTTTATCTGTGGCGGACCTGGATCCGTTATCGGCGAATCGCAGCGTTGAGTGAGGAGATCGACCATATTTTGCATGGGGAGACGGACCGCCTGTTGGAACACTGCGAGGAGGGAGAGCTTGCGATCCTTGCCGTACAGATCCGCAAGATGGTGAGACGAATGAAGGAACAGCAGAGAAATTTACAGCATGAAAAGGTGTTTTTGGCGGATGCGATGGCAGATATTTCGCACCAGATGAAAACGCCATTGACTTCGATGCAGCTTATTCTCAGTTTCCTGCAGGAGGAGAACATTGCGTATGCGAAGAGGATGGAATATGTACAGAAACTGACGATGTTGACCGAGAGAATGAGCTGGATGATCTATGCGTTGCTTCGTATGGCGAAGCTGGATGCGGGAGTGATCAAGCTGCAGAGGAAGCCGATCGCTGTGGAACAGTTGATCGCCAAAAGCTATGAATCTCTTGCCGTCGCTATGGACTTGCAGGGCGTAGAATTGGAGACAGACATTGCACCGGGAGCGAAGATGGAGGGAGACAGCGCTTGGATGCGGGAGGCGATTACGAACATTCTGAAAAATTGTATGGAGCATACGCCATCCGGTGGAACGATCCGGATCGAAGCAGAGGAAAATGCGCTGTATGTTTTGATCAAGGTGATGGATTCCGGCAGTGGCATTGCCGAAAAAGATCTGCCGCATATTTTTGAACGATTTTATCGCGGAACGGGTGGAGATAGCAATAATGTAGGGATCGGACTGGCGTTAGCGAAGCAGATCATTCAGGCGCAGAATGGAACGATCAAAGCATATAACCGTTCCCAGCAAACAGGAGCAGTCTTTGAGATCCGTATGTATAAGAGCACGATCTAGAGAAAAGAAAACCGACATTTTGCTCTTCCTCTGATAAGAAGACCGTTATTTCCCTAAAAAATGTAATTATGACAATTTTGTCATTTTAGAGTCATAACAGAGTCATTTTCAACTTGTAAGATGGAAAATGTAATGAGGGATAATCAAAAAAGAAAGGAAAACGACATGGAAATTTTACGAGTAGAACATTTGAAGAAGGTATACGGGAGAGGGGAAAATGAGGTTCGTGCATTGGATGATGTCAGCTTCAGCGTAGAACAGGGAGAGTTCGTTGCGATCATCGGACCATCCGGATCCGGTAAATCAACATTGCTTCATATTTTGGGTGCGGTAGATACACCAACATCCGGCAAAGTAATCATGGATGGCAACGATGTATTCGCACAGAAGGAAGAGGCACTTGCGATCTTCCGACGCAGACAGGTCGGATTGATCTATCAGTTTTATAACCTGATCCCTGTGCTGAATGTAAAAGAAAATATTACACTGCCGGTCCTGTTGGATGGCAGAAAGGTGAATGAAGAGAGACTCCGGGAAATGATCACTTTGCTGGGACTGGAAGGCAGAGAAAAGCATTTGCCAAATCAGCTTTCCGGTGGACAGCAACAGCGAGTTTCCATCGGAAGAGCGTTGATGAATGCACCGGCTGTCGTGCTGGCAGATGAGCCAACCGGTAACCTGGATTCCCATAACAGTCAGGAGATCATGAATCTACTCCGTAGATCGAATGAGCAGTTCCATCAGACATTGATCATGATCACACATGATGAAAATATCGCCATGCAGGCAGATCGTATCATCGCCATCGAAGATGGTAAGATCATTAGAGATGAGGTGAATCGTGCATGAATATTATGAGTCGTTATACCGCAAGGACATTACGAAAAAATAAGCTTCGCACGATGGTCACGATCATTGGCATCATCTTATCGACTGCCATGTTTACGGGCGTGACGAGTATTGTGTCGAGCTTGCAGCAGTACATTAAAAATCTGGAGATCGCATCTGCCGGATATTGGGAAGGCAGAGTCAACGGACTGGATGAGTCAGAACTTGCATTGCTTCGGAAAAAGGATGTGGTCACAGATTCTTCCGTTACAGGATTAGTCGGCTATAGCCGGTTAGAAAGCACTTCGATCAATGACAAATGTTATCTGGAAGTTGAATCGATCGATAACAATATGAAAGAGTTTGCCGGAGTGCAGTTAAGTTCGGGCAGAATGCCCAAAAATTCCGGAGAATTGATCGTTTCTTCCCGCTTGGAGAGTGAGACAGGAATTGCCTATCAGGTGGGCGATACCGTGACATTATCTCTTGGTGAGCGCAGTCTGAACGGAGAGGTGATGTCACAGCAAAAAGATTACTTCAATGATGGCGAAGAGCTGGTCAATCTGAACCAGAAAACCTATACGATCGTTGGTATCTGCACCAGCAATACACTGGAATTTACGCCGACACCTTCGTATCTGGCATTTACGACAGGGGAAAGTAACATTCTTACCAGTGATCTGTTTTTTACCGTAAAAGATCCACGCAAGATCAACAAGACGATCCGCTCTATGGTGAAAAATGATCTGCATAGAGACTGGGATAATGTGTTAGAGGGTTCTGATTTTGAAGTGCACAAAGATCTGTTGCGTTTTAGCGGTGTGGATGGCAGTGACAGCTACCAGACAGTGTTAGTTGCTATGGCGTCCTTCTTGATCCTGATCATTATGATCGCCAGTGTCACATTGATCTACAATGCATTTTCGATCTCCATTAACGAGCGCACCAAACAGTTTGGTCTGTTAAAATCTGTTGGAGCGACCAAACGACAGATCCGTCACAGTGTTTACTTTGAGGCGTTCAGCTTATGTGCGATCGGAATACCGATCGGTGTATGTGGTGGATTGGTCGGTATCGGCATCACACTTCATTTTGTAGGCAATCTTATGACGGAATTTATGAGCGGCGAATATGATCAAAAGCTTACACTCAGCGTCTATCCGTTTACGATCGTCATCGCAGTGGTCGTTGCCATTATTACGGTATTGATCTCAGCATTGATCCCGGCAAGACGAGCGATCAAGATGACGGCGATCGCATCACTGCGTGAAAGCAGAGATGTTCGCATTCGCAGCAACAAGATCCGCAGTGGCTTTTTGGTTCGCAAATTATTTGGCTTTGAGGGAACACTCGCCAATAAGAATATTAAGCGCAACCGCAAAAAATACAGAATGACGATCTTTTCCTTGGTGATCAGTGTCTTTCTGTTTGTCAGCAGCAGTGCGTTTAATATGTATATTGCCAGCAGTCTGCAGTATGAAAATGACAATGTAGTCGGAGATATTTCGGCATTGTTAAACGATAAGGAAGCGTTTGCAAAAACGGATGTGGATGGCATCAAAAAGCAGTTTTCTTCTCTTGAAAAAGTGGATGAGGTAGGCTACAGCAAAGAGGCAATGGCAGCCTTTGTGATCATCGATAAAAAGGATCTTGATCCGGACTTTTATAAGTGGGCGTCAGCCGATGAACGCAAAGATGAGATGGTAGGTTTCCATGTGAAAAATGCAGGGGATAAGGTAGTGCTTACAGTAAATCTGGAGTTTGTTGACGATGCATCCTATCAAAAATATTTGGAGACGAATCATCTGGATGTGTCCAAATATATGGACACGAAACAGTTGGCTCCATTGGTTTGGGACAGTTCCATGAGCATTAATCAAAATAGTCAGGTGCAGTCGTTTACCATATTGCGCGGTGGTTATACACCGAAAGAAATATACTGCATCAATCAGCTAGACGGCTATGCAATCTATGATATGGCGACAATTGCAGGAGGCATGGATCTCAAAGATATGAGCTTTACTTTTGCGAAAGAGACGGATACCGACGGCGAGGAAGAGGAAACGGATGTATTACCGGAAAAGAAGGCGGTGACCAAGCAGGCATTATCTACCGGAGTGCATATGGATGTCACCAAAAATTCCATTCCATATGCTTTGAATCGTCTGAACCAGTGGAATCAGGCACTTACGATCACACTGCCATATAGCGCATTTGCCAAGTGTTTTCCTAAGATGGCAGAAAATGATACGACTCAGTATGTGATTCAGGCGAAAAATTACAAAGCTGCCTATGAGAATTTACAGAAGTATTTGCGTGATACAGATGTGGTGGAATCCAATTCGATCGTTGATGTCAGCAGTAACCGTGAATCGATCGATGCAAGCCGCGCATTGATCCAGGTAGTCAATAACTTTGCTTATGGATTTATTGTGCTGATTTCTCTGATCGTCACGGCAAATGTGTTCAACACGATCTCAACGAATATTCAACTGCGCAGAAAAGAGTTTGCCATGTTAAAGTCCGTTGGTATGACCAAGAAGGGATTTGACCGCATGATGAACTATGAATGTCTGCTGTATGGATTGAAGGGCTTGCTGTATGGTCTGCCGTTATCGTTCCTGGCAAGTTACGGACTTCGTAATATGCTGGCAGATGCAATTAAGCAGAAAGTATTGATCCCTTGGGGAGCCGTTGCTATCGTTGTGTTTGGTGTTTTCTTAGTGGTATTCGTGAGTATGCTATACTCCATGCGTAAGATCCGAAAAGAAAATCCGATCGATGCGTTAAAGAACGACAGCATTTAATAAAAATTTTAGACACTTCCTTTCCTAAATGATGTATAATAGAGTTACCATATGAAAAACATTACTTTGGGAAAGGAAAGGTGAAGAAAATGGCATTTTTCGATGATATGAAGGATACCTTGACAAGTGTGGGAAGAGATGTGACACAGAAGACAAAGGAGATTTCCGGCGTTGCAAAGCTCAAGTTAGATATTAAGGGCAAAGAAGAGGCGTTAAATCGCGAATATATTGCTTTGGGAAAACATTATTATGAAATGAACAAAGACGGAGAAGTATGTCGGGAACAGATGGCAAATGTCAGCACTTTATTGAATGAGATCGCTGCCATGAGGGAAGAGATCATGAAGATTCAGGGTGGCAGCAAGTGTCCGAATTGTGGGGCAGCACTTGTGGCAGGAGCAGCATTTTGTAACCAGTGCGGTACCAAGATCGAAAATGATGCTCTGTAAGGAGAAAGGACTTGTTGACCTGATCCTGTAAGATTCCTGCATAACCGTCGCGATAGTTGTACATACTACCAGAAAAGCTTTTAGACTATAGATAGTGAGGTAAA